>JAUZOX010000510.1 GCA_030706265.1 Bacteroidota bacterium
AATATCGATATTCATGGCCCCCCAGTCTATCTGACCCAGCGTTGGACAATTGAAAACCTTGATGGGATGATCATTCACTACGATACAGTCCTCTTTAACTTTCACCGTTCCATCAAATCGGCCATGGACAGAGTCATATTTCAATAAATGGGCTAGATTGTCTACAGGAGCAAGGTCGTTAATTGCTACGACTTCAATGTTTTCATTCTTATTTATCATTCGGAAAGCAATTCTTCCGATACGGCCAAACCCGTTAATGGCTACACGTACTTTTTTCATTCTAATTATATTTTAAAATCGGGTGCAAAGGTAAGAAAACGTAACCGGGTACTTTTCAATATCTTTTTGCCCATGCCTTTCATTTCAATCATAAAAAAAGGCAACCAAATGTAAAAGAAGTTTTTAAAGCTTTCATGCGCAGATATTATTCGTATTAAACAGGTCGTATGAAGCTCGCATAAAATGCCCGGTTCATCGTTGTTTGTGTTTTTTAAACATGCCCGTTACAATCCAGATTCAGTTACTCCCGTTGCCTGTCTTCATTTACACCGCCCCAAAAATAAGGTGCAGCAAAATAAGAGAGAACCTTTAAAGACACCCTTTTGGGAAAGTTTCGAAAAAAGGGTAGGATATTGGTATATGAAGGGTTATTTGAGTTCGTTTCAGGGTTTCGCAATTTTTATCCGTATATAATTTGATTAACCAGGTCGTAAGGGACTCACATGGATGATTTAAGTTTCACACTCCTTTTAAATAAAGGGGTTGAGAGAATATTTGTGAAGAAGTTGTTAATTTTTAACTTTTCTATCCGAACATTTTTCTTTAGTTTTGACCCCGCAAGCCGCTTTAAAGAATTATGCAGTTTAAAAAAAATATACCTAACGCCATTACATCATTAAACCTGATTAGTGGATGCGTCGGAATCTTGTTTGCTTTGCGGGGTTTCACCGAATTGGCAGCAATGATGATTGTGGCAGCTGCCCTGTTTGACTTTTTGGATGGGATGGCTGCAAGATTGTTGCATGTGAGTTCGACAATTGGAAAGGAACTGGATTCATTATCCGATTTGGTGTCATTCGGCGTGTTGCCCGGAGCTTTAGTATTTGTAATGCTTGAACTCAGGGCACCTGTCTGGTTTTATTATTTTGCATTATTGATCCCTGTTTTTTCTGCAATACGGCTTGCAAAATTCAATTTGGATACACGCCAATCCGAGTCTTTTCTTGGACTGCCTGTGCCCGCAAATGCCCTTTTTTGGGTTGGAATAACCTATATCAACCTGATGGCAGGGGAAACGCATATGAATTTGATTCTGAAATCAATTGTAGGTCAGCCACTCATCATCATAATGCTGACGGTATTCTTATCGCTGCTGCTGGTTTCAGAATTACCGCTATTTTCACTAAAGTTCAAGAATTTAGAATGGGGAAAAAATCAAATCCGGTATATCTTTCTTGGACTGGCTATGATTTTATTAATCTGGCTTGGTGTAAGTTCGTTACCGATGATTATTGTACTGTATGTTCTCCTTTCAATCTTTGCAAATCTGAAAACTTTCAAACATGCAGATTAACGGTATAATGAAACGAGCATGTTTTAAGGTCATAAGCGACCATGGAACTAGCATACTTGCGAGTTCCATGCAACCGCATTAATACAAATTATTTACGCATGAACAATGAGAAATAAATTACAAATACTTTTTACCGTCTTTTTTCTATTTTTATTGACAATTGATTGCACGCAATTGTTTAGCGCGAGTATTTCGCGTTTTGAAGTAATTTCAGACAATGACCTTGATGCGCTTGCTAAAACGATAAATTCCGATATCATAAACAAACTTGATTCTGTTTTTAACAAGTATGCCGTTGAAGGCTTCTCGGGAAGCGTATTGGTGGCATGCAACGGACACGAACTATTTACGCGAAACAACGGATTTTCGAATTGGACTACACTCGCAGATATCGATGAAAACAGCATCTTCCAACTGGCTTCTGCCAGCAAACAGTTTACGGCGATGTCGATCATGTTGCTCAATCAGGAAGGAAAGATCGATCTTGACGGTAAACTGACGGATTATATTCCGGAGCTGCCCTATAAAAACATAACGATCCGCAACTTGCTGAACCACACCTCGGGGTTACCTGATTATGTTAGTTTCCTCAGCAGCAACTGGCACAATAAAGGTGGAAATCCCACTAACGAAGATGTGATCAAAATAATGGCGGCCAGAAAATATAAGTTAAAATTTGTACCCGGAAGCCGATTTGTATATAGCAATACAGGTTACATGGTATTGGCCACAATCGTTGAAAGGTTGTCGGGAGAGCGTTTTCCGGAATTTGTAAAAAAACACATTTTCGATCCTTTGGGAATGACCCACTCCTATATTCATACTACTACAATCGGAGTCGACAGCGTTCACATGAACACCATGGTTTCCGGTCACAAAGGTCATTACGTGATTCCGATGTCGATCTGTGATGGTCCTGTTGGGGATAAGGGGGTTTACTCTACCGTGGAGGATTTGTACAAATGGGACAAGGCACTTGAAGAAAACAAGCTAATTCCGGCAAATCTGGAGGAAGAAGAGTTTACACCCGGTCATACAAACCAGGGATCAGAAGTTCCCTACGGTTTTGGTTACCGGCTTAGACTCAGTCCATGGGGAAGGCTGGTCTATCACAATGGTTTATGGGGAGGATTTAAATCAAGCTTCCTGCGTTATATTGATGCACAAACTACCGTCATCGGGCTCAATAACACCAACTCCAAGCTACTCCACCCTTTGGTTGAAGATCTGAGCAAAATCATTAACGATGCGCAAAAGGACAGATTTACGGATAACATCATCTTCTCTTTGCTGAAATCGGATTCCGATAGTATTGGTGATAAAATCAAGAACATCGTTAAAAGCAACACCGCCTCACAGATAAATCCCAAAAAGCTGAAATGGGCGATCGATT
>JAUZOX010000511.1 GCA_030706265.1 Bacteroidota bacterium
TGGTGTCAGCAGGGATGACGCCATCAGGGAATGAAAGGATCTCTTCGGTGACGCGTTTTAATCCTGATACAACTTCAACAGGATCCGTTGCCTCGGAATACAGTTCGAGGCTGTTCAACGGGTATAAGACCAGTTTGCCATTGGCGTCATAATCCCTGCCTGTGCGATTGCGGTTTTCCATGCGGTAATGTTCATCGTAAAACCTGACGACGGATTCGATGAACGGCAGATAAGGCTTTATGTCTGCCCCACTGTATTTGGCCAGTTGGATTGCCATAAAGGCAAATTCAATCTGCATGGACAGATGATATTTCAGATGGATGGGGCTAGCAGGCCCCGTGGCTGTTGCAAGCCGGTTGACCGGCAACCCGCTCAGGTCGAGCGCCTCCATGAAGGCAGCGCCACCATGGTTCCAATAGGCTCTGGAGCGGGCTTCTGCAACGGGGAGCCTGTCCAGGTAAAAGTTAAGGGATGGCTGCATGAGGTCAAAGTCGCCTGAACCCAAACCGGGCCAACCTATCAAACGTTGGTTTTGAGACATGAAGAGATTTCCCCATCTGCGATAATCAGGCGTTGTTTTGGCATCGATCTTATATTTGTCACAGTTATGTTTAATGAGATCGGCTGCGGGAGGATCGATTGTGAAGATCCCGCCATTAAATTTCAAAGGGAGCTTCCCGTCTTTGTTACAAGCCCACATATAGCGAAATAACTGATAGTTGCGGCCGACCTGCCATCCGGAATCGGCGGCATTGGCCTGTGGGTTTACGAAGATGTAACTGCGTTGCCAGAAGGTGGACCACCATTTCTTCGCCGCATCCCGGGCTTCTTTCATCTGAGCTGAAGCCTCAACAAATCGTGCCGATACTTCTGCTTTCCATTTATTGAGGTCGGCTTCCTGTTTGACCAGAGGGACAATGACTAAATTGAAAGTGTTTGCTTTTTTTGCCGATTTCAGGTGCCAGGCTGTGCCTGTCCAGCTTTGCCATTTTACCGGTTCGGATCCGTCGGCGATCATGTCTTTCCCCGACATCATGCCTCCAAAAATGAGGTCCTGGGAAACATCATGGATGGTTGAACGGTAGTCCTGAAATTTTTGCTTATCAATGAGTTGATTTACAATCAGACAACTGTTGTCGTTCCGATGGTACCAAACGATTGAGTTTTTGCTTTGCTCTATCTTATCGGGAAGTACACGGGATTTACCTCCAAAATCATAGTTGCCCAGGTTTACAGAGTCAACCCTGTCGCGCCATGTGGCAAAGGTTGCTTTCATTTCAACGGGTTGATTGGTATTTACCTGCGCGTACACAGCCGGTTTCCGGATGTCATACCACAGGCTGACGCTGCCTTCGGTCCCGTTTTTTGACTTGCCGATAATAATGACGCGACTGTTGTAAATATCGAGTTCCTGTTTAAAGACCGTATTCTGGGCAAAAGGGTTTGGCGTAAGTCGAATGCGGATGCAACCAAGCTTTAACAGATCGGCATTTTCATCATAACATTCATTATTGGCGAGATATAAGTAGATATCCCCATCCTGAACCCAGACATTCAATCCATTGCCTTTACTGCCACTCAGGGGCATCGATTCGGAAGAAGATTCGGATTGTTCGGTCCAAACCGGATTATATATTGCCAGCTGTCTTTCTATCACTGCTACGTACAATCCTTGCTGGGCTTTTACATTGACGCCCCATAACAATGCAGGGAGAAACAGGAACGTGAAAATCTGTCGAAACTTGTTGAATGCCTTCATGGCCGTATAGAATTAATTAGACAACGATTACAGCCGGTTTTTTTCAGTTTGAAAGGGTACGGCAGGAAGTCCCTGTTGATTGTACAAATTCGGATGCATGAAGTTTTTCCATGCAAATCGTACATATACGGGTTTCGAAACCTGAGGGGAGGAGACGATGACCTTATTTCCCTGAATCACCGCATTGGCAGGATAATACTGCTTGTCAGATCCGGCAATTTCAAATTCTTTCAGGGCGCCTCCCTTTGCCATCAACCCTTTTTCCGCATAATCGAATGAAAGTTGAATCGATTTGCCGTCAACCTTCATTGACCGATAAACTGGACCTGAGAAGGCAACATTCCCGAAGCCGTAATCTTTGGCCAGTGCCCAGTAAGCCAGCCTTTCGCCAATGATGGTTTTGTTTCGCGGATGGATGTTTACGCTATCGCCCGAATCGGTTGCAACGGCCATACCGGTATTTTTAACGGTCTTCCAGACATAGGTCTGGGAGTCGCGAAGCAAAGGAGTCTTGTCTTTGTGTGCGGCAATCTGAACAAAGTAAAAGGGAAAGTCTCCCTGCTTCCATTCCCGCCGCCAGCTGTTAATCATATTGCCGAATGCAAACCGGTAATTGTAAGCCCTCGTGTCATTCGATTCACCCTGATACCAAATGACACCCTTGATTGTCATAGGAAGGAGCGGTTCCACCATTGCATTCCAAAGACAGGCAGGCTTTGAAGGCTGCGCGATTTTTCTGGGGGCGGTAATTTTTAAGGTTGAGTCCTTACCATTGCCGGTCTTTTCGTTCCATTGGTTCAAAGCAACCTTATATTCCTCATAGGGTTTCAGATCCTTTTGATACTGTTCAAAAACTTCGTTATACAAGGTATCCTTTTCCATCACCTTCATTTTGGTCCATAGCTCAGCGTGGGTCCCGCCGACGGCTGTTTGAACCATTCCGACCGGTTGATGCAACTGCTGATTCAAATAACGGCCAAAGTAATAACCCACTGCTGAAAAATCGCCCACTTCTTTAGGTGAACATACTTTCCATTCTCCTTCGCAATCTGAGAGGGGGGCATCCGACTTGTTGATTTTGACAATAAACAACCTTAATTCCGGATAATTGGCTTGGGATACTTCTTTCTCCCAGTCATTGACACCCGTTCGCCAGCTGAGTCCCTTTGCCAATGGAAATTCCATGTTTGACTGTCCGGAACA
>JAUZOX010000512.1 GCA_030706265.1 Bacteroidota bacterium
ATACTGCCAACCAGCAAAAAGTTGTACCTGATAATAAATAATTCAGGATATGCAATCACTGCAAAAGTATCAGGACAGACCGGAATAACAATACCCAACGGATATAGAAGATACGCAATTTCAAACGGTACGGATATAATTCCATTCATTAATTACATGGATGGAGTGTCTTTGAACTCTGCAATTCTGACAAGCCCTCAGATTATAAACGCTCAAGCAAGCCATGATTATCAGGGAGCCGCAGCAGACTGGACACTTTCAGCAGCTGAACAAAAGGTAAGCACCTTGATTGTAACAAATGCAAATGGGGCATGTGCAATAATAGCTCCTGCGGTTGCTGGAACAAGGTATGTCGTGAAAAATACATCAGGTCAAGCACTTACGATCAAGAAAACTGGCGGTACTGGTGTAACAATAGCCTCAACCAAAACTGCAATAGTTGAGTATATTGGTTCTGATTATTCCAGAATTACGGCCGATGCATAACAAATGGGGCGGGTTAATCCTGCCCTAAACCTTTAAGGAGGATCTTATGATTATTGTTGAAAAACATTCAATAGGGAAAGTAACGGATGACTTCGGGGATAAAAAGATAACCAGTAATCCTGTGTGGATATATCAACAAGGAACACCTAGACCCATTAGAACAGTATGCAGTATAGACCATCTCAAAGAAATAATTGAGCAAGGGATAAAATACCTTGTTGAAAATGAACCTGGATATTTGCCTGAAGGATATTTTCCAGCTAAGTTGTCGGAACCTAAAGAAGAAAAAAATGCGGAAACGGAAGAAGGCAAAGATCCTGAAAATAATGCAGTAATTGAGGCAAAAAACGCCGAAATAGAGTACCTTGCAAACGAATTAAATAAGGCAAATGCTGAGATAAAAGCATTGAAAAATGCACCTGTAAAAGCAAGTGCAAATAAAACATCAAAAGGCGGGAGGGGTAGACGATGAAAAGCGCAATGGAAGAAGCATTTGACAGCGTGAAAAAGCTTAGTATTCAGTCAACAGAACCACCAAAAAGCGAAAAGAAAAGCAAAAATGATAATTGCTGCAGCATTGATTCATGTAAGCCATGTCTTTACATTGACGATAGAGAACTTCCGACTGCAGGAAATTACAAAATTGATGATAAGGTTGTTCTGGTCCTTGAATGTTCGGTTAAGGGGATATCTTCTTACATGAGACCCGATGGCAAAGGCCAAAAGAAAACCTTAAACATTGATTTAACGGTTGACGCAATAGCAGACATTACGAAAGGTTGATTTTATGCAGTGGATTACAGCGATTATTTTAGCCGGGATTCTTGTTATTCAGGAATTCAGGCACGAACGAGAACGCAAAGACTTATACAATAGAATAATGTCAAAGGATCTGCAGGATTATAAACAGGAATCAAAATGCCGTAGCGTTCCTTCGATGATAAAAAAACATATGGACAAAGTGAAAAATGATCAAAAAGAATAAGGGTGGTGCATTATGGGACTTGTTGATATGGCTAAGAACATATTGGGATTACAACCTGAACCGAATACAGAGGCTTCTAATTTTGCGCCATTTAAAACAAAAGATGAAGCTGTTGACTTTGTAAATAAAGAGTTCAAAAAACGGCAGGAATTAAAAAGAGATTATGAGCTTCGCTGGATGCTGAACATAAACTTTTTAAATAATAATCAGTATTGCGATATAAACCTTACTGCAAAAAATATTTATCAGCAAACTCCGGCTTATGATTGGCAGGAGATGGAGGTTTATAATCAAATCCGAATAATTTTTGAAGCTAGACTTGCAGCTCTTAAGAAAAATCGACCCTTACCATTTGTAAGACCGTCAGGAAATGAAACAAGGGATATCGCAACGGCAAACATAAGTAAGCGAGTTTTAAGAGGCCTGGATGCCAACGTTGATATGAATAAAATAAGGCCAATGGTTAATGCATGGTCTGAACTTACTGGATGCTGTTTTATAAAACACCGCTGGAACCCTAATGCAGGAAATTACCTTGGAAGTGACAATCAAGGGGATGTATACGACGGCGACATTGAAAAATACATAGTAAATTCATTTGAAATGTTTCCGGACAACAATTTTGCAAACGGATTAACGGGCTGTAAAAGCATTATCCACGCAAGGCCTATGAGCGTAGATGATATATGGGAAGAATGGGACGTTGTTGTAAAAGGCAGAAAAGTTGATGTATTCACTCTTTCTCAATCAAATATTGGTGGAGGACTTGGATATTACACAACAAATCCAAAAGTTACAGCAACAACAATGGATGATGCCGAAATCGTAAAAGAGCTTATGCTTTTACCATGCAAGAAGTATCCTCAAGGATTGAATATAATAGTCGCAGGAACAACACTTTTACATATAGGGCCATTTGTTTACAGGATAGGCAAAAATGGAGCATATGGGCTTCCGTTTGAAATGCAGATGTGCATCGAAAATCCCGGATTCTTCTGGCCTACTTCAATAATTGAAAGGCTTATACCAATTCAAAGGGCCTACAATGCCATTAAAAACCGCAAACATGAAATATTAAACCGTAAGGCTATAGGAAACCTTGCCGTTCAAGATGATGGAAATGTGGACGTTGAGGAACTTCAACGAGAGGGTTTGTTTCCAGGAAAGATTCATCTCTATTCACGAGATGGAAAAGCTCCCATGTTTATCGAAAATAAAGATTCTACTACAGATTTTGCGCAGGAAGAAGAAAGCCTTAGAAATGAATTTGCAATGATATCTGGTGTATCTCCTTTTTCTTCACAATCTCAGTTACCTGGCGGAGTGGTATCAGGGGATGCAATAGAGCAAATAAAAGAATCTGATGAATCAAGAATAACGTTAGCCAAAGAAAATATAAATCAGGCCGCAATTGAAGGTTGGAAAATCGACCTTAGAATGTATCGTCAATTTGCACCGCAAGGGCCTAGACTTTTAAAGTATGTCGG
>JAUZOX010000513.1 GCA_030706265.1 Bacteroidota bacterium
GAATTATCGGACAACAGGAAAGTATCGGTTTTATTGAAGGGCGGCCACCTCGACGGGGATGAGCTTACCGATGTCCTTTACAATGCAGAGACCGATGAAATCCTCGAACTTAAATCATATCGGATCGCAACCTGCAACACCCATGGGACGGGATGCGTCCTTTCTTCTTCCATTGCCGCTTTCCTGGCAAAAGGCCATACGCTGAACGATGCCGTCCGGAACGCGAAAGAATATACCGATGGGGCCATAAGGGCAGGAGCGGTCTATGAGATCGGCAAGGGACACGGACCTGTCCATCATTTTTACAGATTCTGGAAATAACAAAGCCGATTTCCAACTTTTCAAGCCATCCCCAAAAAGCCCGGTATCAGTATAGAAAAATTCCACAAAAGCTGCAGCGCTTCTGTGACCAATCAAATTGAAGATGTTTGGATAATATACCTGTGCTGAATGGCTAACAATATGACAAGCGTTTATTTTTGAGTCACCTGTGCCATCTTCAGGCTGCAACAGCATTTCTGAATGGCATATTTTTTGCGCTATCCTGATTATACTTTTTTGTTCCAATTATTGCAGTTCCCGATGCAATCATAAAGGTGAATAAAAAGCAAGCTGAAAAGGTATCCGATATGGAAGCTAAAGAGTAGTTAAATTTAGATTTAAAGGATACTTTATGGATACTTTATGGATACTTAATGGATACTTTATGGATACCCTTAGAGTATCCATTTAGCATCTTTCAACGATGTATCAATTTTTTTTCAATTATCCGGATTACCTGCTGGGTATGGTAAGGGTAGGTACATGTTTCCAGATGGGCGTAATTCTCCTATAGTTCTTTTAAAATAGATTCCTTCTCCCAATCATTTCCCAAATATAACACAATTTAATAAAAAAACATTGAATCGGCTGAAGAAATATCGCATAAAGCTGACACACCGGCACTTTTTTTAGTGCAGGCGGATTTTTATCTATAACAGCAGAGATTACGCGGAAAAGTTGATAAGGCTGGTTTTTTTTCCGATTAAAAAAATATTGATACTTAATACTGCGCCCAACGTTTCCGACTGATCCCATAAACACGCCATGAGACAGTCGAACTTTACTAAAAATAAAAAAGGAGTGTTTCCACTCCTTTTTTATTTTTGCATGATTTGCATCATACCTAAATTATTTTTTCTTACCTTTTTTGGCTGCAGCAATAGAGTCAGCTTTCTTAGTTGAATCAGCTTTGCGAGTTGCTTCTGAGTTGATAGCTGCTAATGAATCAGCTTTACGGATAGAATCGGCCTTTAGTGTAGCAATAGAGTCAGCTCTACGAATTGAATCTTGTTCAGCAATTTTAGCCTTTTCAGATGCACTTGGACCACAAGCCATAACAAATGAAGCCATTCCGGCAACAACCATTAATTGAAATAATCTTTTCATGATATTTTTTGATTTTTTAAAAGCGGTGCAAATTTACGTCTAATTAAAGAAAGTGAACCATAAACATGCTCAAAAAAAATTTGAATGATCATAAAAAAACTAAAATATTCATATCAAACTACATATCATCATATTACAATGATTTGAAATGCTTCAAAAGTGTAGAATATTTCTACAATGATTTATAAAATCCATTCATTTAGATTGACATACCGGATACTTCTTTAATTATTTCTTTTTATGAAAAAAACATTCCTCTCATTTTGATAGCTTAAGTGCAAATTTCGGCAGATCCGAATAAGAAATAAACCTTTTAGAATTTAAGTTCAATCAGAAGATCACTTTTGTAAATTTGTAATGTGGAATACACTATTAAAGCAACCCAAACAAAACAACTGACATGGCTCCATTGGCAGAACTTCTTAGGCCTAAAAACCTGGACGAGTACATCGGACAAGAACATCTGTTAGGTTCCGGTGCCATCCTTCGACAGGCAATTGAAGCCGGCAATATTCCTTCCATGATATTATGGGGCCCACCGGGAGTCGGGAAAACCACCCTGGCTCACATCATTGCCGACAAACTCAACCGCAAATGCTATACTCTGAGCGCCATCAGTTCAGGCGTCAAAGATGTAAGAGAAGTTATTCAGAATGCCAGAATAGCAAGCTCCAGTCCTATCCTCTTCATCGATGAGATTCACCGGTTCAGCAAATCGCAGCAGGACTCCCTGTTGGGTGCCGTTGAAAAAGGGGATGTCATCCTGATAGGTGCCACGACCGAAAATCCTTCTTTTGAAGTAATTGCCCCCCTTTTATCCAGATGCCAGATTTATATTCTTAAATCATTATCAGAAAATGAACTGCTTAAGATCCTCAAGAGGGCAAAGCATGAGCTGGAAACCCGGAATCACCTCGTAATAACCATCAAGGAACACGATGCCTTATTGCGTATTTCAGGCGGCGATGCCCGCAAATTGCTCAATGCCATCGAGCTGGTCACCCAAATGGAATCAACAAAGGGCAAGGAGATTTTGGTTACCAACGAAAACACGATCCGCATCATCCAGCAAAACCTGGCCTTTTATGACAAGGGCGGCGAAATGCACTATGATATCATATCCGCTTTCATCAAAAGTATTCGGGGCAGTGATCCCAATGCCGCAGTATATTGGCTGGCCAGGATGATTGAGGGTGGAGAAGACCCCTTGTTTATTGCCAGGCGGATGTTGATCCTTGCTTCGGAAGACATCGGAAATGCCAATCCCAATGCGCTGCTCCTGGCCAATGCCTGTTTTGATGCCGTAAATAAAATCGGATACCCGGAATGCCGGATCATCTTGTCACAGACTGTGACTTACCTGGCTTCCTGTGCCAAGAGCAATGCATCCTATTTAGCGATCGGCAATGCGCAGGAGCTGGTCAGACAAACCGGCGACCTTCCGGTTCCTTTGCATATCCGCAACGCCCCTACGACGTTAATGAAGGAAATTGGATACGGACAAAACTATAAATATGCGCACGACTTCCC
>JAUZOX010000514.1 GCA_030706265.1 Bacteroidota bacterium
GCAATTGCATCTTCCATGCCGATAACCTTGTAAGTCTTACCGTTAAAGTGAATATCTTTACCTACAGATTTTGCAGAGGCTACAGGATAAAACTCCGTGATTTCCTCAACAGGGATGTATCTTTGCTCTTCGAGCACCTTGATCATTTCGCTGCCCACTAATCCGGTGGCACCAACTACTGCAATTTTCATGGTTTTGAATTAATTAATAATTATGCTGCAAAATTACTTATTTTCATAAAGGTTAATAACAAGGTTTATGATATTTACATTTTTTAACGTGTCGGTTTAATATTTAACACCACCGATTGTATTAAATTAATTTTCAATGCAAAAATAATACAGTAAAGATGTCATAAAACCTGGTTTTAATATTATTTTTATACATTATAAACTGGTCATTTTGTCTGAATACCAGCACACAACATGGCCGAAGAGCGTCAGCGCATGTTTAGTCACCGGTTTAATATTTTTTATTATCTCCGGAAGCCTATCTTCCCTGCGGCTGTATTCTTTTTTCATATCACTGCAACGGCACAGATCAATGAAGACTTCCTTGACAGCGACCTTATATCAAACCCTTGCTGGTCCGGCGACCTGGCTGCCTTCGAAGTCAATTCCTACCACCAACTTCATTTGAAAACAACGGGAGCGGCAACATCTTATCTTTCCACTCCTCTTAATTGTTCGCAGGGAATGAAATGGGAATTTTGGACACGCCTCTCTTTTTCCCCCTCTGAAAACAATTATTCGAGGATATATCTGCTCGCCGACAGTGCAAATCCTTTATTGTCCGGCAAAGCTTTTTATATTCAACTTGGAGAAGCCCTGTCACAGGATGCAATCACCCTTTTCCATAAAGATGGCACTGCATTGCATGAAGTTTGCAGGGGAACAGCCGGATTGGTTGCAAACCCGCTCTCGATCAGAATCAGGGTAGTAAGATTGAACAACGGAACCTGGAAGATTTCGGCAGACCCCACAGGGGCCAGTTTATTTTCTTCCGAAGCCTCAGGCATGGATAATGCGCCGCTCCAGGATGGTTATTTTGCCATTAGTTGCAAATACACGTCATCAAACAGCACGGGGTTTTATTTTACCGGTATCCATGTATGTCCCTTTACCGATGACACGTCACCTCCCCGGCTTTTACAAGCCACTGTAACGAGAAACAGCCTGATACAGCTGGATTTTAATGAGCCGATTGAAAAGGCCACTTCACTGCAAGTCTCCAACTTTAGTTTAACCGACGGAACGCATCCATTTAGAGTTTATGCAGATCCTTTAACCGGAACCACTATCTGGCTCGAATTCGGCAAACCTCTCCCTGCGGATCAATCCTTTGAATTAATATTGTCAGGCGTCACAGACCTTGAAGGTAACAGCATGCCTCAAAATAAAATCAATTTGCACTATCATCCCACCCGTGCATTTGATGTTTTGATCAGTGAGATAATGGCAAATCCCGTTCCTTCAAATGGGCTTCCTGAAAGTGAATACCTTGAACTATACAATCGCACCCCTTTCCCCATAAGTTTCACTAACTGGACCCTGCAAACCGGCAAAAAAGAACAGTCGCTTCCCGATTCGGTCATTGCACCGCATCAGTATGTCATTATTACGGCCTCATCCAATGTTCAGCGGATGAAAAAATACGGGAAAGTCATTCCTGTGAACACGCTTGTCCTTGCAAATACCGGATGCATTATTGCATTGAGAGACCGTAACCGACAGATCATCCATGCTCTTGATTATACTCCTGCCTGGCATGACGACAAATCAAAGAAATCAGGCGGCTGGTCGCTCGAGATGATAGATCCGGAAAACCCTTGCGGTGAATCTGCTAATTACAGGTCATCTGTCAACCTTCAGGGAGGAACTCCGGGATCGGTAAACTCGGTAAACGGATTATTGCCTGATCTGACAACACCGCAGCTGCTTTCAGCCTTTCCAACCGATAATCTTCATTTGCGAATCTGCTTTTCAGAAACAATGGATACCATACAGCTATCCGGTTCAACCGCTTATTCAATCGAACCGGCAATTGGCAACCCTGGGAATGTTGTCGCCGAGGGGCCTCTTTACCATTCGGCGATATTGGAGTTGCCCATGCCTTTAATGACCAAAACGGCCTATACGCTGACCGTCAATGAAAAATTTAAAGATTGTGCGGGTAACCAGCTGACATCTCCTTCCCGGATTCAATTTGGTCTTCCGCTTCCATTGAAAAAGAACAGTGTTGTCATCAACGAAATCATGTTTGATCCGAAACCAGATCAGGAAGAATTCATTGAACTGTACAACAGATCTTCAGAAATCCATGATTTAAGCTGTCTTTATGTAAAAGTCGAAAATACGGCGTCAAGCAAAAAGCCCGGAGTAAAAATTTGCACACAAGGGCGGCTCATATTCCCGGGAGAATACCAGGTATTGACATCCGACAAAAGAAGTTTTACGAGGCACCATCCGTTGCTTCCCCTGAATGTAATCACAGAAGTGACAGACTTACCGATTTTGCCAAACTTGGGAGGGACCATCACACTTTCTGATTCAACCGGAACCATCCTTGACCAGGTCGAATACACTCCCGCAATGCACTTTCAACTATTGCGCTCCACCTCTGGTGTTTCGTTAGAACGTGTCGATCCTGACGGGGCTTCCGATTCAAAAGACAACTGGCAATCTGCAGCGGAGATATCCGGGTTTTCCACACCCGGACGAATTAATTCGCAGCATTCATCCCAAACGCCGGGGGATGTTTCATTCACGCTGGAGCCGGAACAATTCACTCCCGACAACGATGGCAAGGATGATAACCTGCTCATTAAATACAAACCTGAAAAGCCGGGGAGCATAATGACGATCCTTATTTATGACATAAAAGGCAAGCTCATCAGGCAGTTGGCCTCCAATGTGCTGCTTGCTTCTGAAAACACC
>JAUZOX010000515.1 GCA_030706265.1 Bacteroidota bacterium
TCTTTTGAAAGATGATAGTTATTGCGTTGGTAGGCCCTGAAAACCCCTAAGATATCGTATCCACCGTGTCCGGCATCCTCGCCATATTTTAAGGCTGGATCATCCGCCGAATAACTCCATTTATAGCAATCATGTCCATTGACCTGATATCTTACAAGCGACTTAAGAAATGATGTTACGGAGGTCTTGACTATATAGTCATACAGCTTTACTCTTTGAGGCTCTTCTCCCAGCAATTCAAAACATTCGGCCAACCGCTGAAATCCTCCGGCAAGCATGGTTTGTTGATTCCAGGGGACCGGTTTGCCCAAACTCATTTTTGAACGTGCATCGAAACCAAACTTTTCTGACACCGGAAATATAAACTGAAGGGAACCTTCCTTTACAAAATTGGGCAGAATAAATTCATCTATTGTCTTATTGCATTCCTTTAAATAAGTACGAGCCCTTTCAATATAGGTTTTGCCAAACTGAAAAGGATCCCCTGTAACCACTTTCTGATTCCAAAGATTCTTATCCTGGATAATCAGTTTTGCACAATAAGCAATGTGCGCGATGATATCTCCATTCTCCGTTGCTGAATATACTGAGTCAGCCGCAACGGCCTTTTTGTTGGGCCAGCACGGTTCACGCTTCCCGGTCCAGATAATCCTTCCGCTGACGGGATTGTTTCTTGCATTTAACATGAGATCGGCATACCTGATCATCTGATCCAGTATCTCCTGATCATGGCTGATCTCATACATGATCCCCAACGATTCGGTGTTTGTACCGCATTTGCCATAAACGAAGTTATTTCCAATATTATCCGGAACGGGATCTTTCAGCGACTTCATATAAGCCTTGAAGGCACTTATCTCGCTTTGTAAAACAGGACCGTCGAGGCTTTCTATTTTCATTTCAGCCTGTGCGGATACCGAAATGAATAAAAAACAAAAGATTACGGTTAGAAGAAAAGTGTTTATAATGGATTGTCTATACATCGTTTATGAGAATCATTTTTTTGTAAACCTGCCTATAAAACCTCCACCAACACCCAGATCAAGGGTGACTTCTTCATTTCTTTTCATCTGTTTGTTTTCAATCTTAACGGCTGCCGGATTATTCTTGTCATCACTCACAGTCATGACCTGGTAGCTGCCACTGCTTAAAAACGAAAGCGGGATCTTCAGACTTCTGGGGGTGACGCCATTGATGACGGAAAGGAACCATGTATTCCCTTTTCGCTGGGCATAGATGGCCAGTTCCCCTATTTCTGAAGGAGGCAATACTTTGGTTTCATCCCAGGTCGAAGGAATGCTTTTGATCATATCTACTGCCGGATTGGTCAGGATATTTTCAGGGGAGGCCGCATAGGTGATCAAAGGCGCACTGAAAATGGCTGCTGTGGCGATCTGATGGGCCCAGGTCGTGTTTTTACGACGGTCGCCAAAATGAACGACCGAATAATCGGCCGGACCTGCCAGCATACGGGTGAAAGGAAGCGTCGTCTCGTGGGTTGCACGGTCTGTCAGTTTACTGGCCTCCATCCCTTTTACGGCTTCATAGATCATAATATTGGGCCAGGTGCGTTGTAATCCTGTCGGCTTATTGGCACCATGGAATATGAGTAAGAGATGTTTTTCAGCCGCTTCCCTTGCAATGGTATTGTACAGGTTAATGGTCGGTTCCCCCTCGTTGTCGAAGAAATCTATTTTTAATCCGGTGATACCCAGATCATGACAACGTTGGAAGAGTTGATGGCGGACTACAGAATCGCGAAGATTCTTGGAATGTGTCCAGACAAAGAGCCCGACATTTCTATCATTCGAATATTTGACCAGGTCACGGATCGAATCATCGCTCCAACGGCTCCAAAAGCCTTCCAGCACGTTATGTTCAAAACCAAGTTCGGCTGCTTCTTTGGAGAATTTCTTCATGTTTTCAACAGTGCCATCGCCACCTCCATCGAGGTATTTCCAGACTGCACGACCGGGTTTTATCCAGGCCGTCTTTATTCCCTGGGGAAAGAGCGTAGAATCTGCCGGAGGACATAGGTTATGAATAGCATCGCTATTGACCAGTTTGTTTAAATCGGCACCTACCAAAACAACCCTCCATGGGGTAGTGATGGTCCCGATGATTGAAGCAATTTGAGACAATTTAGCGACATCTTCTTTGCTGTATCTCAGCACATAAGGATAAGAGGCGGGTTGATTGTGTGCCAGCTTCAATACAAAACCATGATTGCCGTTGGTTTGAAGTGCCATCCCGGCATAATTTTTTAAATCGGCTTCTGTAATGGCAGCATAGCCTGCTCCTTCGGGTAATTTGGCTGTAACCACGGGTGCAGCCCATTGTCCGGCAGGAATCGTATCCACCAGTTTTTTTGTATGAACTCCTTCGTAGTGCATGTTCAAGTCATGGTACCATGCCGTACTTCCGGCAGGAAGTGTAAAAACAGTTGCTTCATCAGGGGTACGGATGGCATTCATTATGCCCGGAACTTCAAACTGAAAGGCAACCGCATCATTAAAGACCCTCACCTCCAGGTAATATTCTGTTCCCTTGATACTTCTTAAAGCTATCCTTTTACCATTAAAATGGTTGATGGCTTTCGAATTTAAACCCAACCACGGATAAGTTTCGTTGACTTTGAAATTCTCGTTTTTCCCTATACTGTATAATTGGGTTATGTTTTCGTCATCGACGGTCATGATCATGGGAGATGGTTCGATGACCTGTCTTTTGTTAAAAGTGACGCTATAACTCAGTTGTTTTCCCTGAAGAAAAACATAGAAATTGATATTTCCATCAGGGCTTTGAATCATTGTTTCGCCTTCTCCGTAAGCACATAAAGAAAAGAGCAAAGCAACGGCAAAATTCAGCAGAAGGTAAAGTTTTTTCATGGCGATGGGTTTTGGTGAGTTAAACTCATGCCATCTGTTGCAA
>JAUZOX010000516.1 GCA_030706265.1 Bacteroidota bacterium
ATTGTGATGTCCACCGCCAAACAGAAATGGTTTGATGGCTCCCTGCACTATGTTGTGATGAAAATTCTTACCACTGGTTCCGTCGTCGGAGTAAAGTCCGTTAGCACGATTCATGTGATGAAGAAAATTGTAACGGATTTCGTTACCGTAGCAGGTCCAGCCTCCATAGCCGTAATAACCACCCATGTCCGAAACCTTTAGCGCAACGTTATGAATCTCGTTGTATTCAAACACACAATTATTGATTAATAGCGTACTGAACCCTCCTGCCGGTATATCGTGAATGAGGTTGTTCGCAAAGGTGATGCCAACGCTGTTTTTTACAATGACTCCATATAGGTAAGTCAGTTTACCGGTGTGATGAATATGGTTATTTATCACTTTGTCGTTTGATGGAGTCAATGAAGCACGGTTACCCGTATTGAGGATATTAATTCCTACACCACCTGTTTCAAAGATATTGTTCGACTGAAAAGTATTGTTTTTCCCGTTATTTTCATTGATACCACTTGTTCCAACGTTACGGATAATACAACCCAAAATGGATATATTGGATGAATTTGTCAAATCAAAACCATTGCCTTGACTTCCTTCCACTGTAATGGCGATAAACTGAATATTCGAAGCTCCGTTCAGCGTAACAATGGCCTGACTTTTATCGGCAATATAGGCACTGACTTTATTCAGGTCTTTCGATGGGAGATAATAAATTTTTTTGTCTTTGAAATCGTATGCCCATTCTCCCGGCTGGTCAATTTCGTCTAAATAATTGATGGCGCACCACTTTTCCTTACCGTCACCTACCCGATAAGTTTTGGCTTCATCGGCTACAGGACTGTATTTACTGCCCATTCCCTGGTATGCATTAACAGCCAGTTTAATCCAATTATCATTGCTATTTATTTCTGAAACTCTCACAGTATTAGCTTCCCACGGAATGCGCCAGAAACCTTTCAGCCATAGGTCATGTCCGGATTCTATGGATTTTTTCCAACGTGCAATACGGTTGGTACCATCCAGATCTACTTCGTTGGTTGCATCTCTATCAGTTGGATTCCCACCAGCGCCATAGAAGAACGAAACGACATCTTTCGATCCGTTACACGTCGTCCAACCGGGTTCATTAATTCCGCGGATATTTTCGTTCAGATTTGGCCATTGTGCAATCGGCTCCCTTTTATCGTCCACGACAAAATCAAACAAAGTCCAGTTGATGAAATTATCTGGAAAAACCGCTGAATTTTTTATACCCAGTGAATTAATATCCAGTTCTCGCAAATTATCGGCATTTACTTTTGGATGAACCCGTTTTCGTGCAGCTGCACTAAGTGGCTTCCACAATGAAGGTTTGATAATTTTTCCGTTAAAAAGCGATACAGATTCATTTGGGTACGCCCGGTAAATAATTGGTTTATCGGCTATGCCATCATCAGCGGAAGTGAAAGACAATGTTGATGTCAGTACATAACGGCCACCACGAAGCCAAACGGTCACTCCTTTTGCTGGTAAACCGCTTCCTGATTTTAAACTCCGGATATAGGTTTGTGCTTTGGCAATAGTTTTCCAGGGGGAATTTATAGAACCATTTCCACTGTCATTGCCATTTGTAGCAACATATAGGTTTAATCCGGTGTTTATGGTTGGTCCCCAACATAAATCCGGCACAATAGCCAGTACCTTACTTTCCGAAACTGCAGAAAAGAGTAAAAAAGCAATAAAACAACGGATAAGTTTAATTTGTGTTTTCATCCGAAAAATAATTTGTATTAAATAGGTCAGATGGAACTCGCATTGATGATTTTCATCGGTGTTTGTGATCTTCGATCATGCTCGTTTCATCCGAAAAATAATTTGTATTAAATAGGTCTTATGGAACTCGTATGGAGAAATTTCATCGGCATTTGTGATCTCCAAACATACTCTTTTCATATTAAATAATTCATATTCATCGTTTTGATTAACTTAATACTCCAGCACATTTCCTATTTTTTTCCAACAATGAAGGCATCGCCTTGACTTTTCCCATCTTATAATAAGAAACCAGTTATTATCAGGAGTAAAGTAACAACAATTTATCCTCAGACTACAGCATGAAATGTTGCAACTAATATTGGAGATTGTGCAATTAATGTTTCAACTGCTATTTTTTATTATTGCTCAATATATCCCCCAAGAAATCTGAAGGCGATTTTCCAAATTGCTTTTTGAAGGACTTTGAGAAAGAGGAAGGATTTTTAAACCCTACTTCATATGCTATTTCACTGACATTCATTTTTCTCTCTAGCAAAAGTTCCATAGCATGTTTTAAACGAATGTAATAGATAAACTCTATAGGTGTCTGACCAATGATTGCTTTCAGTTTTCTAAATAGGTTACTACGGCTCATCGCAACCATGCTGCCTAATTCTTCAACGCCAAATTCATCATTAGCCATATTAGCTTTAATAATGTCAATAATATGTTGAAGGAATTTCTCATCGAGTGGATTTTTAGCAATATTTTTAGGTATAATAATTCCACCACCCGATTTAAGTTTTTCAATTAGGTTCTTTTGATCTTCAATGAGTTTTTGAACCCTTAGTTTTAAAACATCGGGATGGAAAGGTTTAGGTATATAATCATCCGCACCGGTTTGTAATCCCTCTATTCTGCTTTCAATGTTCGTCTTGGCTGACAACAGAATAAACGGGATATGACTAATGTTAATATTGGTCTTTACCATTTTGCACAGTTCAATGCCATCCATCTCAGGCATCATCAAATCGCTGATAACCAAATCAGGTAAATTCTTAAGAATAAAAGCCAGTGCTTCACGACCATTCTCAGCCCGATCAACTTTATACTTCTTACTAAATAATATTTCAAGGTAATCCAGCACTTCAGGATTATCATCCACTATTAATATATTTTGAGGCTCTTCGCCGATAG
>JAUZOX010000517.1 GCA_030706265.1 Bacteroidota bacterium
AGGCAGGGTATCTCTTTTTCTCGAACTACTACTCCCGTGTTCATCGTGTAAATTAAGGAACCGCCGTGTACCGAACGGTACGCACGGTGGTGTGAAAGGTCGGAAAATAGAATGGGATGAAACCTATTCTATTTTCCTCCTACTCGATAAAAAGCAATCAATATAGAAGTCCATAATAACATACTTGGCCCAAATTACGGCTATTGCTTCAACTTGAACAAAATATGCTTGAGCCTGAACCTGGACCAGGAAGGCAACCTCATAAACCTAAATTCAAGTCTCCCTGAACGATGATTTACACGGACGTATCGATAATATCATCAGAGGATCTTTATCGTTACCGGAAAATCAAAAGGCCAACAGTTCTTTTGCGGCATGATAAATCCGTCCGGTATCGGGAAGGATGGCACGTTCCAGAATCCGGTTGAAGCCGACGGGCGTAAAAGTGGAT
Source organism: Bacteroidota bacterium (assembly GCA_030706265.1). Taxonomy (GTDB): domain Bacteria; phylum Bacteroidota; class Bacteroidia; order Bacteroidales; family Cfx3-03; genus Cfx3-03. The sequence goes on from JAUZOX010000517.1 coordinate 452, forward strand.
CCCACTCTTTTTACCGGGGCATCCAGACTGGTAAAGGCCTCTTCGGTTATTATTGAGGCAATTTCTCCACCGAAACCACCGGTAACCTTGTCCTCGTGGACCACCAGTGCGCGCCCGGTCTTACGGACCGACGCCAATACAGTATCCTTGTCGAGCGGATTGAGGGATCGCAGGTCTACAACTTCGATGCTCTTCCCCGTTTCGTTAAAGATGCGTTCGGCTACTTCAAGGCTCATATGGGTGGTATTGCCGTAAGTCAGGATCGAAAGATCGGTCCCCGGCCTGCGTATGCGGGCTTTTCCAAAAGGCACTTCGAAGTCGGGCGGGACATAGGCTTCGGCAACAGGATCATTGTACAGCGCTTTGGGTTCCATGAAGATAGTCGGCCCCTTAGAACGAATCGCCGTACGCAACAATCCGGCAGCATCGTCCGCAAAACTGGGATAGACCACTCTTAATCCCGGAAAGGTGGTCATTGTTCCTTCAATGGTTTGTGAATGGTATAATCCGCCACCGATATATCCACCCGAGGCTAACCGGATGACTACGTTTGGTGAAAACTGTCCATTTGTTCGCCAGTATTCATGCGATAACTCAACAAGCTGCTCCATGGCTGGCCAGAAATAGTCTGCAAATTCAGCCCCCTCCACGATGATGCGGATGTCGTCTCTGAACCTGCTCATTCCGTTGGCCGTACCTACGATATAGTCTTCAGCGATAGGGGCATTGAAGACCCTTTCGATGCCGAATTCCTTTTGGAGTCCTTTGGTCACATTGAAGATTCCCCCTTTTTCCTTGTTGGCCAGGTCTTGTCCCCATATGAAAGTATTGGGATTGTACCTGAATTCTGCTTTCAGCGTTTCGTTCAAAGCCTTGATAAGCTTCCATTTTTCCCCGCTTTGAAGCGTATGAAGTCCTTCGGGGTATTTCACCGGGATGTAAGGCTCCGGGGTGACAAAATTGAAAATCGAAGCGGGGTCGGGATCGGCCGCCATGATAGCCTTTTTGTGGGCTGCCGATACCACAGCCTGTGCCTCGGCATCAATCTGATTCAACTCCTCTTCCTTAAATTTACCTGACTTGATCAGCGTGATCCGGTACCGGTAGAGTGGATCGGCAGCCAGGGCGCATTGCAGTTCGTTTTCATCCCGGTATAGTTCATGGCGGTCTGAATTGGAATGTGAGTGGATGCGCACCACACTGGCATGTACGATGACGGGTGACTGGTTTTCCAGTGCATAGCGTTTCGCCTCGGTCATGGCATTCATGGAATCGAAAACGTTTTTTCCGTCGCAAAAGATTATGCGCAGGTTCTTGATTCCTTTATAATTGTCGGCGGCAAAGAAATTGGCCGTCTGGTCGCGTTTGGGAACCGAGATACCATATCGGTTATCCTGGATGACGAATATTACGGGTAACTTTTCATTTGAAGCGCCATTGATGGCTTCGAAGACATATCCTTCCGAAGTCGACGACTCGCCCTGTGAGCTGATGGCAACACCCGGGGCCTTATATTTTTTGATGCCGCGTGCAACCCCGACCGCATGCAGGGTGTGATTTCCGGTTGCCGAAGAGACATTGTGTATGTTCCAGGCAGGCTTGGCAAAGTGATTCGACATATGCCTTCCACCTCCTGCCGTATCGGCAGCCTTTGAAATTCCGTTCAGCAGGATCTCTTCCGCCGTCATGCCGGCAGAGATCACGGTCAACATATCCCGGTAATAGGGGAAGAGGTGGTCTACGTTTTTCTCGAATACCTGCCCTATGGCAAGTTGAATTCCATCGTGACCTGCATAGGGCGCGTGATACGACCAGCCAAGTGCTTGTTTGAGATAGTTGGGAGCCCTGTCGTCCAATTTCCGTCCCAGGGTCATCAGATAGTACCACTTTTGGAGTACCTCCTTTTCAGTGGTTAGTATGCTATATAGCTGTTTTTCAATTACTGGTTTCATTAACTTTTTATATCGATCAATCAACCAAACAGATAAACAATGTGTTTGTTCAAAGAAGATTGAAAAGGATATAAAGTCAAGAAAGATAGGGGCGAATGAAGCCCATACATGGTTCAAGTTTAGGCGCAAGCCTAAACTTGAACCATGTATGGCCCCCGTACGTCATTGCGGGCTTGACCCGCAATCTAATAATCCCCAATCCTTATAAAAGACATCCATAATCGCATATTTGGTCCAAGTTACGGCTATCGCCTAAACTTGAACCAAATATGCTTGCGCCTGGACAGCCACCCTTACAGGATGTCGTTCGCTGGATTCCATACGGCCTGGTTAATACAAATTATTTTCGGATAAAAAGAATATAAAGTCAAGAAAGATCGATGAGAATGAAGCCGTTAATTCCTGACGATGATGAATTCGCCGTTTTCAAACAAACGGATGATAGTGGAAGGTTTAGAACTGTTCACCCGGCTTTGATAAAGATTTACAATATAGTCAACCCCGTTGAGGATATCCTC
>JAUZOX010000518.1 GCA_030706265.1 Bacteroidota bacterium
CAAGGTGCTCGAAGAGCAAAGATACATCCCTGTTGAGGAAATCACGGAGTTTTATCCTGTAGCCTCTGCAAAATCTGTAGGTAAAGATATTCACTTTAACGGTAAGACTTACAAGGTTATCGGCATGGAAGATGCAATTGCACTTCGTCCTGATGTTGCCATATTTTCTGCCGGAGCAAGTACTTCGAAACAATGGGCTCCCAAATTTGCAGCGGTTGGTACATTTGTAGTTGATAATTCTTCATGCTGGCGCATGGAAAAGAATGTGCCGTTGATCGTTCCCGAAATCAATGCCGGGATATTGACCAAACAGGATAAGATTATTGCCAATCCGAATTGCTCGACCATTCAGCTGGTAATGGCATTGGCACCACTTCACAAGGCTTATAAAATCAATCGTCTGGTTGTTTCTACTTATCAAAGCGTCACCGGAACCGGTGTAAAAGCAGTAAAGCAGCTTTTTGATGAACGCAAGGGGTTGGAAGCTGATAAGGCTTACCCCTACACTATCGATATGAACCTGTTTCCTCATGGTGGCAGTTTCCTTGATAATGGCTATACCTCTGAAGAGGAGAAGCTCGTTAATGAGACCAGAAAAATATTGGATGATCAGGCTATTCGCATAACTGCAACCGTTGTTCGCGTACCGGTGGTTGGAGGTCATTCAGAGACTGCAAATATCGAATTCGAGCATGAATTTGATCTTGCCGAAGTCCGCCGTTTGCTTGAACAGATGCCGGGTGTTGTCGTTCAGGATGATCCTTCCAAAAACCTTTACCCGATGCCTTTGTTTAGCCATGGAAAAGACGAAGTTTTTGTGGGACGTATCCGGCGTGACGACTCGAACCCCAAAACACTGAATCTTTGGGTTGTTGCAGATAACCTGCGTAAAGGGGCCGCAACCAATGCTATTCAGATAGCCGCTTATCTGAAAAATCATAATTTGTTGTAATTAGATACTGTGAAAGTTTACAGGAATATTGCAGATTTTCCCCGCCTGAATCATTTGGTAGCGACTGTGGGTACTTTCGATGGTGTCCATCTCGGGCATCGCGAAATTATTAAACAGGTCATAAGGGTTGCTCAACAGTCAGGCGGGGAAAGTGTGCTCATTACTTTTGATCCCCATCCACGTCATGTGGTTGATCCCATGGGCGATGAAGTTCGGTTATTGACGCTAACGGACGAGAAGATCTTCCTGTTGAATGAGACCGGAATAGATCACCTGATGATTATCCCGTTTGACGCTGCTTTTGCGTCACTTCCTTTTGATTGTTTTGTAACGGAGATACTTTCCGGGGCAATGGGGATAAAGCATATCGTGGTTGGATATGACCATGCGTTTGGCAAAGGGCGTGAAGGTAATTTTGAAAGGTTATCGGCACTGGGATCCCAACTGGGCTTTACTTGCGAACAAATAGACGAACGAAGGGTAAATGATCATGTGGTTAGCTCTACGCGAATACGGAATTTCTTAGCCGAAGGGGACGTAGAACATGCCAATGAGTTATTGGGACATGAATTTTTTATTTTTGGGGAAGTCGTTAAGGGAAATCAGATCGGCAATACGCTGGGATTTCCTACAATCAATCTGGGCCATTTTGCAAAGCATAAACTGATCCCTGCAATGGGTGTTTATGCTTCAAGAATAGATATTGATGGAACCATGTATCTGGGCATGACCAACGTGGGCGTCAGACCAACCTTTGATGCATCCGGATTGACGATTGAAACCCATATTTTCGATTTTGATCAGGATATATATGGCAAGCGGGTCGTGGTAACCTTCACCGGCAGGATACGTGAAGAGCGAAAATTTAACGGGCTCGACGAACTGATAGTTCAATTGAACCGGGATAAGGACAGGGCCTTTGAAATTTTTAATTCTTAAGTCAGGTCTCCGGATCTGAAGCCATCTTATACATCTTGATCTTGCAGGCGGACAGAAGTTCAGCTGCCAGTTATTAAATAAAACTTTATTCATAAACAAGCTGCCGTTTAGATGGTGGGAACCTTTCTTTATGCTAAATTTGGAAATAAATTAAAAACATCTTCCCAAATTTGGCTAGGCAACAAAAATATTACGTAGTTTGGAAGGGACATCATCCGGGAATTTATTCCGACTGGAAAGAATGCGAACTTCAGATTCAGGGTTTTGAAGGAGCTCAGTATAAGTCTTTTCCCGACAGGGAGTCCGCAATAGAAGCTTACAGATTGGGCGTTTCAGGCTTTTATAAAAGCATCGCCAAATCTGCTTCGAATTTTACTTCCTCTAGTAAAGAACCCATATTGACCAGTCTTTGCGTTGATGCCGCATGCAGCGGTAATCCGGGAGCGATGGAGTACCGCGGTGTCATGACTGCCAATAAGCAGGAGATTTTTCGAATCGGTCCGTTTCCTTTAGGTACCAATAATATAGGAGAGTTTTTGGCAATAGTGCACGGTCTTGCCCTGTTAAAGAAACAGGGCAGCGACATCCCGATTTATTCCGATTCGATAAATGCCCTGGGTTGGGTGAAGAAAAAGGCGGCCCGGACTAAACTACCGCGCAATGAAAAGACGGAACAACTCTTTCAGTTAATCGATCGTGCACAGGCATGGTTGAAAAACAACACCTATTCCAACCCGCTTCTGAAGTGGGAGACTGAAAGGTGGGGAGAGATCCCTGCAGATTTTGGCAGAAAGTAAGTCAAGGCCTGCTATTCGTAAAGCCCCTTGACCTTGGGTTTTCCCGCGATAAATTGTTTGAAATAGAATGGCTCAAGATAAGCCAGATTTTCGAACTGCTTAAGCTTAAAACGCTCTTCGGCAATAGGAGCCAAATATGAGGCCGAGAATAGATGATCTGAAAGTATAGTGACGGCGGGATTGTCCTGAAATAGTTCCGCAAACTTGCCTGCTCCATC
>JAUZOX010000519.1 GCA_030706265.1 Bacteroidota bacterium
AGGATTCCCGGTTGCTGATGCCATGCTTGAAGGCGTTTTCAACAAAGGGAATGAACAGCAGGGGCGGAACATAAAAGTCATTGGTGATCTCGGGAAAAGAGATGTTAAGTGCAACTTTATCGGTCAGTCTGAGCCTCATCAGGTCGATGTAGTTGGTCATGAAGGCGATCTCGGTACTGATGAGTGCCTTTTCCGGTTCGGTGTCATACAAAAGGTAGCGCATCATCCTGGATAGCTTTAAAACCGCGTCCTGTGCATCTTTACTGTCGATTTCGATGAGGGAATAGATATTGTTGAGGGTGTTAAAGAAAAAATGAGGGCTGACCTGATATTTTAAAAACACCAGTTCCGATTGCAGCTTTTCACGCTCCAGCTCCTTTCTGATTTTTTCGTTCTCCGACAGCTTCTCCACCACCCTGATTCCCAGTGCAAAACCGGTGATGAAAATATTGGTGATGATGTAATCGTAGATGTGCATCCGTTTGAAAGGCGGACGGGGCAACTTTTCTTTCGCAGCCAGTATGGACATCTCTTGTTTAAATGCGGCGTCTTGTGGCGACTCGGGGAAAAAGGAACTGTTGCTGATATCATGGATGAAATAAAAAGCGAAAATCAGCAATATGGTCGTAACGAAAAAAGCATATTTTTTGGGCCTGAAGAAGTACCTGGGTACGACCCAAAGAAAGATGGCGTAAAAATAGATCCCATAGATTATGCTTCGATAGTAATACTTCTCGATCTCACTGCTGTTTTCTTTCCAGTTCAGGTTGAAGAAAAACCAGGGCAGGATAAAAAGAAACATCCATATCAAGACATGGGTCAATACGGTTAATCCTTTCTTGTCGAAAATTGCAATTTTCATGGTTGTCATTTGGCGAATTCAAAAGTATTAAATAATCAGCACTTTCAAAAAGCTAACCTTTTTCGGTCCGGGGGGACCGAAAAAGATTAGATCACCGGCTTATTCGTAGCGGAGTGCGTCGATCGGGTTCAGGTTTGAAGCCTTACGGGCGGGGTACCATCCGAAGAAAACCCCGATCACGGTACAAACCAGGAAGGAGAGCGCTACCGAGGCCGGCATTACCACGACGGGCCACTTCATGGTGATCCCGATCAGTTTTGAAGCCCCGATTCCCAGAAGAATCCCCAGGGTTCCCCCTAAGATGCTGATCATGATGGACTCGATCAAAAATTGCATCAGGATATCTTTGCCTCTGCCGCCTACCGACATGCGCAGTCCGATCTCACGGGTTCTTTCCGTTACGGATACATACATGATGTTCATGATGCCGATGCCGCCTACCAGCAAGGAGATGCTGGCAATCGCTCCCAGTAAAACGGTCAGCACGTTACTGATCGAACTGAAGGTGCTCACCAGTTCATCCTGCGACCTGACCGTGAAGTCATCCTGGTCTGTGGCTTTTATCTTATGCGATTTTCTCAGCGCCTGTTCCATTTCATTGGCCGCATCTTTTGTCTTGGTCTCATCAACAGCCGATGCCTGTATGCTTCCAAAGTAGATGGAAGCGAGCACTCTTTTTTGGACCGTGGTGTAAGGCGCCAGCAAAAGGTCATCCTGGTCCTGTCCAAAGGTGTTGTTACCCCTTGATTTTAAAATGCCGATGATTTGAAAAGGGATTTTCTTGTAACGAACGGTCATTCCGATGGGGTTGGCTCCTTTGCCGAACAGGTTTTCGATCACGGTTTTACCGATCAGGCAAACCTTGGCGGCCCCCTTCACCTCTTTTTCCGTGAAGCATCGTCCGTCTTCCACCTCGATCTTTTTGATGTTCAGATATGCGGTGTTGCTTCCGAAAAGACTGGTGGGCCAGTTTTTATGACCGTAAACGGCCTGTCCGTTGGCCCTCACTTCGGGTGAGATGTCACCTATGGAGGGGCTCTCGTTTTTGATGGCATCCAGGTCCCTGGCAGAAAGGCTGACAGCCGAGGTATTACCCAGTTGTATGCCGCCCCGTTGCTGTGACCCCGGCATCACGAATACCAGGTTGGTCCCCATGCTCGAAATCTGGTCCTGGATGCTCTTTTTGGAGCCCTGTCCGATTGCAAGCATGGCAATGACGGATGCCACTCCGATAATGATGCCCAGCATTGTTAAGAATGTCCGGAGTTTATTTCTCCTCAGGGCATGAAATGCTATTTTAAGAAGATTCGAGATATTCATTTTTCTTTTCCTTTAGTCGGTTTCAACATCCTCATTAAGTGGCAGATTCCTTAGCATTTCAGCAGCATCGAATCTGTCGGTCACCGGATTGGATTTGATGATATGGCCATCGCGAAAAACAACGTTTCGTTTCATAAACCGGGCTATATCCGCTTCATGGGTGACAAAGACAATGGTCTTGCCCTTATTGTTGAGTTCCTGGAACAACGCCATGATCTCATAGGATGTCCTGGTATCCAGGTTTCCGGTGGCTTCGTCGGCCAGGATCACTACCGGATCGTTGACCAGCGAGCGGGCAATGGCAACCCTTTGTTGTTGTCCACCCGACAGCTGGTTGGGCATATGGCCCATCCGGTCCTGTAATCCGACTGACTCCAGTGCAGCCTCGGCTCTTTCCTTTCTCTCTTTCGCACTGACTTTGTTGTTGTAGTATAGCGGAAGCTCGACGTTGTCGAGTGCGGAGGTCCGGGGCAACAGGTTGTAGGATTGGAAGACAAACCCCAGCTTTTGGTTGCGCAGTTTGGCCAGCTCGTTTTTGCTAAGCTTGGCCATGTCGACCCCATCCAGGATATAATCGCCCGAGATGGGTTTCTCGAGACATCCCAGTATGTTCAGCATGGTTGACTTTCCGGAACCACTGGCGCCCATGATGGCAACAAACTCACCTTCCGAAATGGCCAGGTTGATGCCTTTCAATGCCCGGACTGTTACTTCTCCGACGTA
>JAUZOX010000052.1 GCA_030706265.1 Bacteroidota bacterium
GAGGTATAATGAAAGAGGGTGTCGTTTTTACGGTTCATCTCCAATACCCCTTTCCCGGTAGTAAAGAGGAGGTTGCCATTTGGCAATACCCATAAATCATTGGAATTGGGTGCATCATGTTGCCACACAATGCTGTCGTTTTCAATGATAAAAACCTTGCCTTGTGTATAATCTGCACAGGCAAAATTATGATGTTGACAATAGGCCTGAGATAAACCGGTCATCATTCCCAAACCTAAAAGTGCGATCCTGAATATTGCGTTCATGTCTTAAATTGTATTTAGTATCCTATATTTTTAACTGCCTGAGGTCCCAGCCTTTCTGCCAGCTGTGCCAGATATAGACTCAACGGCTTTACAGGGGTGCCATGTGAATCATAAATGCCTTCGGGTATCAAAGGAGCTTTGGTAAACGGCATAGCTTGTTTTTCTCTCGAGCCCTTTGATCCGATCACCCAGTTAATGGCTCCGGGAGGATTTTGGTTTAAAAATTCTTTAGCCGAACAATTCCATGCTACCGCCCAGCCTATGGTCCATCCATGACCCGAGCCCATCTCTCCGCGATTCATAAAGTCGATACCTCCGTTTGGAACCTTGCAGCCATCTACCAATAGCCCAGTAGCCCATCTTTGATGAGGTTGTATCCACCCCTTGCCTTTAAATACGCAATTCAGCAACACAATGGGGCCAGTCACTCTCGGTCCGGGCGTAAAATAGAAAACGTTATCTCCCTGATCAGTGCATTTGTTGAAGAGAATCTGTCTGCCACTGGCAGAAAAGTCGGCAGGTTTGGCTGCTCCAATCGTTGAAACACTGTGGTCGATATTCACGTTTTCAACCGTGATGCGATTGCCTCCAATGCCAAAGCTGTTGACAGTATTAATGATTACAATATTTCTGAACCAGGCATCGACGACTCCATTGATTTTAAGGCCTTTGTTAGAACTTTCGGTTATGGTTACAACTTTGGGCTCAGAAACGATTCGGATGTTTTCGACGCCAACCTGTGAAGTTTCTTCAGCGACATTTATTTTTACGATTGTTGCCCCGGTTGGTCTTAAAAAATTGGCATCAAACGAATCGGTCAGAGGAACGTCAACCGTGAGTTTATTGCCCTCTTTTTTGATTATTGTCCGTTCGGTCAGCGTCTCTTTGCTGATCCAGTTTTCCTTTTTCCCATCGCGTACGAGCACGTCCATTCCCATGAAATGAATCCATTCATCTGTAACAGGACGACTAATCCTGATTTTGTCCCCTACGGCAAAATTGGAGGCATTCTTAACATTGAACGACGTTGCTCCCGATGGAACATACGGGTCTATGATTTGGACAGATTTTCCAATGACGGTCGATACGATTGAACCATTTACCGTCACGGCAGTATGGGGTTCACCGGTTATGTTGATAATGGTCCCTTTTTCTCCCGAACCACTGCCACGCAATACGACGCCGCTGGCTGTAATGGTTAAAGATTGGCTGCAGTTGTATGTACCGGCCTTCAAAAGTACCGTACCACGAAGCCCATTGACCAGGGGCATTTTTGCAACTTTGTCGATGGCCTCCTGAATAACAGCCGCATCGTCATTTCCACCAGGGGCAACTGTCATAGCCACAGGGACATTGGGAATACTTACTCCTCCTCCCATGTATCCGGCAGAAGAAAAGTCCATTATTTTATCTCCGTTTTCTGCTGCATTATATACGAGTTTTCCCTGGGCATTCATGCTTACCCACTTGCTGGTGGCACCCGATTGAGCATATCCATTTTCTGCTACCAATCCGGACAAGAGAAGAAAAGCTATAATCTTGAAATTTTGAAAGATTTTGTTCATACTTAAATTATTTGTATTAAAACGTTCACATGGATGATTTTCATTGGCATTTGTGTTTTCAAACATGCTCGGTTCATTTGTTAGTCCATTTTGAGTAATTTGTATTAGTAGACAAGTGAGTTTCGTGTAATTAAAGTTTTGAAGCAGATGTTTTAACCACATTGGAATAATCTGAATTCCCTGCAGTGTTTTCGGCTCTTATCCTGAAATACTGTGCTTTACTACCTTCAAGGTCGGTCGTCGTGTACGAAGAAGCATTGGCATTTGCCGAAGCATAATATCGCCATGCATGACCATCTGTCGATATCTCAATGCGAAATTGATCTTCATTGTTTGAATTATCGCTCCAGGTAAGCTTAATTTGGTTGTCTGAAGCTGAAACCCCCTTCAGGTTTGAGGGCGCTTTCGGTGCAGACAAGTCGGTGCCTTCATAAAGGGAGAAATCGGCAAAGAGCACAGTTTCATCTCTCAAATAGGATAGGTCTTTCAGGCTGCGGTAGATTCCAAACTTTGGACGCATAAAGGTAGCTGTCCCACGCCACAGGTCCAGAACGGGAAGATGGTGTTCAAGCAGTATGGAATCGTCACTCACTCTCCGGATCGTGATTTCATAGCTGCCTTCGTGCGAAAACTTCACTTTCTCCAAAACTTCGACCCAGGTGCCTTTGAATGGAGCCAGGTCAACCTCTTTGAAAGCCCCTGAATGTGCATCGCTGTTTTTAGGAGCGGAATAGATGATCTGCAATTTGTCCTTTTTCCCGTAACGGGGGGTGATCGTGATCAGGGGTGCACCTGCATCGTCACCGTCTCCCGCTTTCAGCTGATGGATATGGCAAAAGTCGGGCGAGGGTTGAAATCCCTCATCGAGTTTGAATTTCCAACGATAAGTATGGGTTTCACCATTAGCCGCTTTCATGTTTTCAGGGGACTTGTTGAACGTCTTAATCTCAAGCCGTTGCCGGTCTTTTCGTTCACTGAAATTTCCGTCAATGTCTTTATGCATGATGAATGCAAAAACGGTCTTCTTCAGGAACGGGTCCTTTACAAATTGAATATGTTTGAAACCGGGGTGCAAGGTGTTTTCTTCCTCATACCACCCCTTGCTGTTGAGCAATTTGTAAGGATCAGTCGCACCGCTGGTGTTCACAAATACCTGCGCAAATGAGGTATTTGTGAATAAGAGCAGTATTCCAAAAGCAATTGGAATGATTAACAGGTTGTGCTTTATATTGTAGTTCATCTAATTGCAATGACTTATTGATTTTTACTTATTGCTTTTTCGGCTTTTCAACTATGGCTGTGCCCCATAGAAAACCACCTACCGTTTCCTTGGCGTTGGTCATTTTTTTGTAGCTTACATAAGTGGCGTAATCTTTCTTGATCGAGATTCCATCACCACCGCCAATAACATCAACCAATCCGTGATCATTGATTTGGCCAAATGAGATCAGGCTTTTATAACCTTTGGCCACAACCTGATCATATTCGCTTTTTTTGATCAAGCCCAGGTCGATGCCACGTTGGATGAAATAGGTAAACATACCGGTTCCCGATGGGTCAATCCAGTTTCCGGGTTGATCGCCTTTGTCTACGATCATGAACCATCCGCCTGTCTTGGGATCCTGTGTCCGTTTCAGCCCTGCAGCCAGGCGGGTATATATATCCAGGACTTCAGTATATTTGGGATGATCTTTGGGCAGTTCGGCAAGCAATTCGGCCGTAACCAAAGCAAACCAACCCATTCCTTCGCTCCATACTTCTGAAGAGCGTCCTGTTTGGGGATCCGCCCAATTCGTCTTTTCGGGTTTCTCGGTCCAGGCATGGAGATATAATCCGGACTGTCCTTTCTGGAGATGTTTTGCACAGACCGTGATCTGTTTGGCAGCTTCGTCATAGCAATATTTGGTGTCGCCAATGATCTTTCCGTAACGGATCAGGAACATTTGTCCCATGAAGACGCCATCGATCCACATGTTGGGTGTTGAATTGCCATGCCAGAACTGACCGTCGGCACTTCTGGGATAGGTGTCGAACACACTTCTGAACTGTTCGGCTGCTTTCTTATAACGTTCATCGTGTGTGTAACCGTAAAGATCCACGATGCTGCTTCCGGTCATGATGTTATCGAGATTGGCCAACTTATCACCATGATAGTTGCCTTGTTCATCTACGAAGTTGTCGATGTATTTCTTGATAAAATCGAGATATTTCTTGTCGCCGGTATACTTGTACATCATTTCGAATCCGTAAAACATGTATCCCTGGACATAAGACCAGGGTTTCCAATAGGCTTCCCGATAATCCGGATAACGGGCCATCACGCTTTCGGCTGTAGCAATGGACCAATATTTAACCGGTTTTCCGGGTGCATAATTCAGTCTGGCATCGGGCAATCCCTGTGAGGTCCCCCTGCGCGGTTTTGCGACCTTTGCAGCCGAGTCGGCGCTAACAGTCGGTTTGGCTGCTTCTTTAACCTGTGCCTCAACCGTTGTTGCACCCATTAAAAGAACAACGAAGGAAATTGCACTTAAGGCAATCTTATTGAAATATTGTATTTTTTTCATCTTGTTTCATTTTTAATGAAATATCCCTTTGACAGCGTCTTAGGGTGTATCCATCGTTGCTCCTTTAGACTTTGTCGAAACATAAGGCTTGCTGGTTTGATCTGTGGAGGTAATCTCGAAACGTCCTTGTTGCCTGATGTCTTCGGATGAACTGCCAACCATGACATTGAACCAACCCGGTTCAACGATCCATTTCATGTTCCGGTCAAGCATTTCGAGCTCTCTGGGACCTAAAGTGAAGTTGACCGTCTTTGTTTCATCCGGATTAAGATGAACGCGTTCGAAACCACGCAGTTCTTTAACGAAACTGATCACGGAACTGACTTCATCGTTGAGGTATAACTGCACGACCTCATCGCCTGCCATCTTACCGGTGTTCTTTACGTCGACCGATACCTGGATCGTTCCGGCAGCCATTTGCTTTTCAGGAGTGATTTTAAGGTTGGAATAAGCAAACGTAGTAAAGCTTAATCCATAGCCAAAGGGATAAAGCACCCCGTTAACCGTTGTTTTGGCAGGTGCCTGTGCACTTGGCTTGTAAGGGAAACACATTGGAATCTGGCCAACCGATTTTGGAAAGGTAACCGAGAGTCGTCCACCCGGGTTATAGTCTCCAAAAACGATATCTGCAATGGCTTCGCTGCCATATTTGCCCGGGAACCAGGATTCTATGATCGATTTGCAGTTTTTGTTGGCCCAGTTGATGGTTTGGGCACGTCCGTTCATCAGCACCAGTACGACCGGCGTCCCGGTTTCCTGTACTTTTTGCAACAGAAGTTGTTGATATCCTGAAAGGTCCAGACTGGTCTTGGAATGAGATTCTCCAACGGTACTGTTGTCCTCGCCCAATACCAAAACGGCCACATCTGCTTTTTTTGCTTTTTCTACGGCATCATTGATACCGGCCCATTCTTCTGCTGAAGGTTCGGAAGGGATTATTTCACTCTCGGGATAGTTTTTATCGATGATGTTACAGCCTTTGGCATACATGACGTTGACATCTGCACCAAGCTTAGCCTTGAAAGCATCAAGAACAGATGCGTACTTAATTCTCTTTGGCCCATACCGGGAGAGTGACAATGAAACATCGGTTGCATTCGGACCGGCAATCAAGATGTTTTTGATCTTGGCCTTTTCAAGCGGCAGGAAATGATCCTGATTCTTTAATAAGATCATGGCTTCATAAGAAGCTTTTTTAGAGACTTTATCAAAATCGGGATTCATGAATGTCTTTTCAGCTTCATCCGGATTATCGATATAAGGTTTATCAAACAAACCCAACCAGAATTTTACACGCAACACTTCACGGACCCGTTCATTCAGTGTTTCCATTGAGAGGGCCCCTTCGTTAACAAGTTCACGTAGCGGCTTCAGAAAAGTGTCGGGATCCTTGAAGGTAGTCCTGACATTCATGCCGGCTTCAACAGCCTGTCTTACGGCATCTTTCATGTCAGGGGCGACACGGTGTTTGGTCCATAAGAATTCAAGCGCTTCGCTGTCCGAAACCACATAACCTTTGAATCCGTATGTCTGCCGGAGCAATTCCGTCAGAAAATATGGAGAACCGGTAACCGGAATACCATCATAATCGTTATATGAACACATCGTGCCCAGTGCATGTCCTTGCTCAAATGCTACGCGGAAAGGCTGAAGCAGCAGCTCATGCATATCGCGCATCGATATTTGGGGAGCTGTACGGGTATCCCCATCGCGGCCTCCGATGGGAATGCTGTAGGCTGCAAAATGTTTGCAGGTGGAAACAACGGTATGATCCTGAATGGCCTCTACCTCACGCAATCCCATCTGAGAAACAAAATAAGGATCCTCGCCGTAACTTTCTACAACACGGCCCCATCTCGGGTCTCGGGCTACATCAAGAATAGGGGAGTAGACATTGGTGAAACCTACTGCCCGGCTCTGAATGGCGGTGATGGCTCCGATCTGGGAAACCAAATCCTTGTCCCATGATGAACCGACTCCAATCTGAGCCGGGAAAAGAGCTGCACCCGGAAAACAAGCGCCGTAAATGCCTTCGTTGGTAAAATCGACCGGAACGCCCAAACGGGTCTCTTCGATAAACCATTTCTGAACTTCGTTGATGTTTTTGGCATGTAACGAGGGTGGCCAGGTTTTACTCATCGGCCCTTTGGTCCCGTTGGTGTGTTCGTCGATGTTGGCAATCCCGTCTTTCCAGCTTTTGGTCTTCCATTCCGGTGTTGGAACCGAATCCTTCAATACACGTGGAAATCCGTAAAGGGTGGCCAGCTGTGCCGTCTTTTCATCAACCGTCATTTGGCTGATCAGGTCGTTGATCCTGTCTTCGACATTTAATGCCGGATTTTCGTACGGATCCATCTTCCCGTTTTTATTGAAGTCAATCCAACCTTTCTTGTACATCGGATTCGATCCGTAGGGCGAATATTTTCCTTTCGACTGGGCAAATGAACCTACCGGCAGGGAAAGTAAAATAAGTGCCAGGATTAAGATGCTTTTGTAAAATCGTAACATATTGTTTTGATTTTTAAAGTTTATTTTGTACTATTGCTTTGAGTTATTAAAAATTGTTTTGATTTTAATGATTTTGTTCTCCTAATATTACCCTATAAGGAGGGTTTAAAGGATACTTAAAGGATACTTGAAGGATACTTAATGGATACTTAATGGATACTTATAGCGTATCCATTAAGTATCTTTCAATCATTCCTCATATTCCTTTGATACATCCCGGATAGAATCATTTTAGGATTCTTTTATTTTTTCCTTTTCAGTCCATTCAGATTAAATTGCCGGTACCAGATAGATTTCCCTAAAGGTAAATCCAAGTTTACCCTGTGAAAATTGGACAGGGGCAAGGGTCAGCGTATAGGTACCCGGTTTATCGAATTTGAGTGTTCCTCCATTCGAAAATATTTTACTCCAGTAATGGCTGCGTTGGTTGTAGACTTTTTGGTCGGCAACAATTTTGGTTTGGAATTCTTGCCCATTGGCCGATACCTTAACCAGGTGATCACCCTGCCAGGTCGGACTTTCAGCAGAGCCCTTTTCCGAAGTGACGATGTCGGTTTTATATACGCCGGGCTTTTCAACTTTAAAGGTCCACGTCAGTGTCGTTGAAGGATCTGTCCAGTTATCCGCTCCACCGCCCCGTGAGGAGAAATTCAGCTTAACCGCCTTGTCACCTTTCATTGATTTGGCCAACACGCCGGGCAAATACACCTGTCCATCAGCCTGTTGACAGATGGCCTCTTCGACCTGAGGTTCACCTTCAACATCCATTGCTACAACCGAAAGCACTTTGTCCGGAGCTACGGATGGCAGATCTATCTTCAAACGGTGATGATCAAAGGTCTTGTCATAGGTTTCCTTGAAGGGAATGGCTTTCCTGGTCTTATCGGACAGGAGGTAGATCTTTTTGATTTTGGTCTTCAAACCTTCGATTTCAAGACCGTTCTTGGGCCAATCGAAGATGCCCAGATAGAGTTTGCCGGGCTTTTGGGTGATGTTGCCCCATGGAAATTCGACCGTGAATGGGCTTGCCTTTGAACCGTAAATACATTCGCCGTTTATCTTCATCCAATCCCCAACTTTGCTGAGAATTTTAACCGAAGCCTCCGGAATCAGACCTTCCGAGTTCGGCCCCACGTTGAGCAGGTAGTTTCCCCCTTTGCTGGCAATATCGAAAAGCAGCCTGGTTACGTCTTCGGCAGGTTTCCAGTTGTTGTCGTTTTTCTTGTAGCCCCAGGTGTCGTTGAGGGTGGCCGGTGTTTCCCAGTCACCCGGAATAATGGTGGCTGGAACGGCATTGTCTCCCGTGGAAGCATAGTCGGGTTCAATGCCTCCTCCGATGCGTCCGCTGATGATGCATTCGGGCTGGAGTTTGCGAACCAGGTCTTTCAATGATTGAGCCTGTTCTTTCGAAATGGTCATCGGGGTATCAAACCAGATCAAACCGATCGGACCATAGTTTGTCAGCAATTCGGTAAGCTGGGGTTTAACTTTTTCGTCCAGGTATTTCTGAAAGTCGCGTTGAGCCGGAAAGTCCCAGTCATTGTCCAAACCATTGGGCTCATTCCAGTCGCGTGACTGAGAATAATAAAAACACAACTTGATTCCTTGTTTATGACATTCGTCGGCCAGTGCCTTGATCACATCTTTTCCGTAAGGAGTGGCATTAACGATATTGTATTTTGAAGCATTCGATTTAAACATGGCAAATCCTTCGTGATGCTTGGCCGTGATGGTCAGGTATTTCATACCTGCATTTTTGGCGGTAGCTACAAAGTCGTGCGCATTGAACTTGACGGGGTTAAACTGTTTGGCCAGTTCGCGGTATTCTGCGACCGGGATTAGGGCTCTTTTCATGATCCATTCTCCGATACCCGGAATTTCTTTTCCTTTCCATTCTCCGGCAGGAATACAATACAATCCCCAGTGGATGAACATGCCAAAACGGGCATCACGCCACCATTGCATGCGTTCATCCTGGGTGATCGACTTTTGTGCAAAAAGTTCCGGGATCATGGTCATGAAGATTAAAATAAACAGGAGTGTTTTTTTAATAAGTAAATAATTTTAATAAATAGGTCTTATGGAACTCGCATGGAGGATTTTCATTCTTGTTTGTGATTTTCAATCATGCTCGTTTCATTGTCAGCTATTCATTTTATGATTGGATATTATTTCATTCGAAAGTTACGGCTTTAGCGTCAATCCCGGCAGACAGTTCTGCAGGTTTTTTGACGTCGGAAGTGTTATTTTTAGTGATTCGTATCGTGGAACTCCCGCTTCCTTCAACCTGAACGAAAGCCTGGGCTTCACCTTTAACGGTGTTGTTATCGATTCCGGCTCCGGCTACATTTTCCAGCCTTATGATGGATTGTGCTCCCACATAAGCCGGGATCTGGCTGTTTGCGATCTCGATGTTCTTGCATTCCTGTAAGATGAATGACGGCCGAAGGTCTGCATTGTCGAGCGAGAAGGTGACATTTTTCAGCTTTAAGCCGTTTACATGTCTTGCCCAGACGCCATAAGCCGGTATCAGGGGGCCAAAGGTCTTCACTTCGGGATACTGGTCGACCGCTTCGGGCACTTCATGCCGCGAGTCGTCGATGGTGCCACCGCCGGCCAGATGGATGTCAATATTTTCGAGGGTGAGATTGGTGATATCATGACCAGGGACACCGGTGATCAGAATTCCCGAGGGTGGTTTCAGCTGGGCATTGGCAGCCGCCTTTGCCTTTACGTTTCGGATCACCACATTGTCGAGTATGCCTGTTTCCTGTTTGGTGTCAGTTGTCTTCCGGAACACGCTTAAACGGGAACCCAGCCTTATCAGAATCGGGGTCTTCACTTCCTCCATCGTGATATCTGACACTTCCACATTTTGGAGATGAGCGCCATCTACCGTGAGCAGTTTGATACCGCCATTGTTGGTATCGTAAATGTAACAATTGGATATTTTGATGTTTTCAAACGGAGCCATAGATTCGGTGCCCATTTTAATGGCGCCTTGACTGCTCTTGATCTTCAGGCCGGTGACCACAATGTCGCTGCAAGCCATTTTACTGGAAGTTGTTTTAAAACAAAGGCCATCGTCACCGCTGACGATATCACAATCCTTGATCCTTACGTTTTGACAACCGTCGATGTCGATGCCGTCGTTGTGGGGAACACCATGGCTGACAATCTTTAAGTTTTCAACCGTTACATGTTTACTTTGAAAGAAATGAGTGGTCCAGGCTGCCGCATAATTCAGTGTAAGCCCTTTTACGGTAACTCCGTCGCATCTTACGATTCGGATCATAAAAGGCCGCTTACCCCAACGTTGGGATTCGGGTCGTGTATCGGTTAAAATCTGCTGGGCCTTTAGTTTGGATCCCTGACCATCGATGGCACCTTCGCCTTCAATGCCTATGTTTCTGGCATCAACGGCAACCAGTAATGCCCAGCCCACATCAATGCCAAGTCCATCGGTGAAGGGGTCTACGTTCTGATAATCTGCCAGATTGGTGCTGCCAAGGAGCAGGGCATCTTTATTGAATTGCAGGGTAATGTTATCCTTCAATACAATCGTTCCGGATAAGAATTTGCCCTGTGGAATGACCACTTTGCCGCCTCCGGCCTTGTAACAGGCATCGATGGCTTTCTGGATGGCCGTTGTATTCAGGGTCGTTCCGTCACCCACGGCACCATACCGTGTGATATCGAAGATCCGATCGGCAGCATTTGCGAACAGGGAAATTCCACAGAATAACAAATTCAGGAATAGTATTTTTCGAAATGTCATCATTGGGTAAGGGTTTGATGTCCTATTTTGCCTTTCGCAGACTAACCAGAACTACTCCATGGAATGCCACATCGGCTTTGAATTCGGAATC
>JAUZOX010000520.1 GCA_030706265.1 Bacteroidota bacterium
AGCTTCACGCAATCCTCCTATAACATAGGGCGTTGATCCTGATGCGGCTATGCCTACCACGACATCTTTTTCATTGACAGCATATTTCATCATGTCTTTCCATGCCTGGTTCATGTCGTCTTCGGCAAATTCGACCGCTTTTCGTATAGCCTTATCACCGCCTGCTATGATACCCACCACCAGGTCAAAGGGAACACCGAAGGTAGGGGGGCATTCGGAAGCATCCAATACACCAAGACGGCCGCTGGTTCCGGCACCAATATAAAATAACCGTCCACCGCTTCTTATTTTTTCGGTTGTAATTGTGGCCAGCCTTTCAATTTGCGGGATTGCCTTTTCGACCGCAATCAACACATTTTTATCCTCTTTATTAATATCTTCCAGAATCTCTCTTATCGACATCTTTTCGAGATTGTCATAATTTGAGTCGTTTTCAGTTGTTATTTCCATTTATAAACTAATTGAGCAGACTGTCCTTGATTTGTTTCGTTTCACTGGTAACGAAGCCAAATTAACTATTTTATTTTATAAGTGCGTTATAAATAACTTCCTGGATGTTTGACCGAACATTAAGCTTCCCCAGCATGTTGTTGTCCCCGTCGGGGCAAACCCGGTTCGATAAGAAAATGTAAAGCAAATCGTATTTCGGGTCTGCCCATACACACGTGCCGGTAAATCCGGTATGGCCAAAAGTCAATGGAGAAACGCTCTTCGAAGGGTAAGGAGAATTGCTGGTTGCATTATCTTTTTCCGGCTTATCAAATCCAAGCCCCCGTCGACTTATATCACTCTGATATGAAGTGAAATAATCAATGGTTTCTTTTTTGAATATTTTCACTCCATTAAACGACCCACCGTCCAGCAGCATTTGATATAACTTAGCCAAATCATAGGCATTGCTGAACAGACCTGCATGACCTGCCACACCTCCAAACATGGCAGCACCGGGATCATGGACATATCCCCTGATTTGTTGCTGCCGAAAATATTTTTCTTTTTCTGTAGGTGCAATTTGGTTTAGGGGCATGTGTTCTTTGGGCAAGAAAGTAGTACTCGTCATCCCCAACGGGAGATAGAAAGTGTTTCGCACATATTCGTTCAAAGGTATGCCTGTGATCTGCTCTACGATTTTTCCCATCAGAATAAAATCGTTATCGCTGTATACGTATTTATCGGCCGGTCCAAGCTTGCTTTGCAAGATGCGTTTATACAACGTGTCTGTCATGTCATTGCGCATATACATGTTTTCGGCTACCGGTATTGAATATTGCTTATCGGGTTCACTAGGATAATATCCCGGCTTTGGAATACCCGTTTTGGCATCGATCGTTTCTTTGTAAAAGGGAATAAAAGATACCAGTCCTGCCTGGTGTAACAATATATTTCGCACTTTCAAATCTGCCTTATCGCTTCCACGAGTCCATGGCAGATAGTCTCCCAGATTTTTGTCCATATCTAATTTCCCTTCTTCGTACAGTTTCATGACGGCCATGGTAGTTGCCGATGTTTTGGTTACTGACGCCAGATCATAGACCGTTTGGTTGGTGACAGGCTCTTTGCCGTCATAGTTCATGTGGCCGAATGCTTTGTAGTAACCCACCTTGCCATTTCTGGCTACCAGGACTACACAACCCGGAGTGGCTCCGTTCAGAATTGCATTGTTGGCGATAGAATCAATTTGTTTCAGTCTTTGTCCTTCCAGACCTGCTGTTTGGGGATCAACAATGGGAAAATAAAATTTAGAATCGACGCCGCTGCCATAATGATAATCAGCATCAACGGTTACCGGTAATTTCCCTTTTGCGACAAGTTTTCCTTTTAGCAAATCAATGGCAACATCGTGCATCAGGCTGTCGTCTTCGTAACATGCAACCAGGTTCTTTGCATCCGCAAAGTTCTTTATTGCGTATGGATTGCCAAACACAAAGCTGATTGCGTTATCTTTTTGTTGTATTGCTTTGGCCAGGGATACCGAAAATTTACTGATTCCAAAATTGTTGGCAGGGAATTTTTTGTAATGGTGGATCCCAACAATGATTGCATCATAATCCTTTAGGTCTGAAAGCAGTATTCTCGCCTGAACGGTGTCGGTAGTACCATCGACGTAAAAGCAGTCTGCCTTGAAATTTTCTGTTAGTTGTCGTGCAAACCTGTTTGGTTCACTAATGCCGATTCCAACATAAGCAATTTTTTTTGAACCCGCCATCGGAAGTAAAGCCGGATTGTCTTGCCGCAACAAGGTTATCGCGTTTTCATAGACCTCTTTTTTTAACCTGATCACATCTTTGTTCAAATCCTCGGTAAGACCATTTAATGGAATGGGCTTCAGAGAATCTAACCCGAGATTGTATTTGGCAAGCAATACCTTATGGACTTTCTCATCGATCTCTTTCCAGCTGAGTTTATGTTGCCTGATGGCTTTTCGCGTCTTCCTGATGCTGCCTCTTAAATCACCTGGAAGACAGAGCATGTCATTCCCAGCAATTAGCGATTGTGCAGAAGCCTGCCCTGCCGGATAGTATTTGCTGACACCCTTCATCTCAAGTGCATCCGTAAATGTGAGGCCCTTAAACCCAAGACTGTCTTTGAGCAATCCGGTTACATTTTTGCGTGATAGCGAAGTGGCCTGGTTTTTGGTGGTGTCAATTGCCGGAATGTATAAATGGGCAATCATCATACTGCCTACACCCTCTTTGATCATTTGTTTGAACGGGAACAGCTCCAGCGAATCCAAAGCCTTCATGGATTTGTTGATTACCGGCAGGTCAAGATGCGAATCGACGGATACATCTCCGTGCCCCGGAAAATGTTTAGCACAAGCCATAACTCCTTCATCCTGCATTCCTTTCATGATATTGGTCCCCAGTAAACAAACCTTGTACTTGTCTTCCCCCAA
>JAUZOX010000521.1 GCA_030706265.1 Bacteroidota bacterium
AATATAGACCCCTTTATTTACAAATGTATTCATAGCCCCCACCATTTCGTATAGCGAAAGATCACACGTTCCTAAACAGATGGAGGGAACCGGATCGATAGGACTCACAACGCCCATTTTGCGTGCTACCTTAATAACGGAGTGAGGAGACTATTGCTGTATCAGGTAAGCTGAAACCTTATTGATCGAATGTGCCAAAGCCTCTTTAAGTGTGACCATCTGACCTTCTTTATATTTCGAAGAATTAGAAGGCCACCAAGTCTGGCCGGTCGGCAGTGTGATAGCCCCGGCGGCATTGGGCACCATGGAGCAGGGGTTAAAAGAACCTTCCTGCATGGCCAGGGTATAGACAAAAGGTTTAAAGGTTGAACCGACCTGACGACGTAACAATTTCACATGATCATACTGAAAATGTTTGTAATTGATACCTCCTACATAAGCCCTTACAAAACCGGTCGAAGGTTCTACCGACATCATACCCGTCTGCAAGTAATATTTATAATACAATATTGAATCGCGTGGGCTCATGATGGTATCCTTGTCACCTTGCCATGAGAACACCCGCATTGGTATTTTATGGTTAAAGGCTTGCTGAATTTCATCATCAGAAGCATTGGCTTCTTTCATCAACCGGTAACGATCGGTTCGTTTCATAGCCAGAGTGATGATCTTTTCAACCTCATCGGAGGCGGTTGCACCCGGAAGATCAAATGGAGCGTTCTTTACACCTTTCCATAAATTGAAAAACGTTGGTTGAAGATTCGTCGAAAGGTGCTCCGCCATAGCTTCTTCAGCATATCGCTGCATTTTTGAATTGATGGTTGTATAGATCTTTAGGCCATCGCGATAGAGATTATATTGAGATCCGTCCGGTTTTGGATTTTTACTCAGCCATCCGTACAATTCATTGTTCACCCATTCAATAGAATCCTGACGATATTGTTCCGGGTCATCATACTCATCTTTATTTGGCTTGTTAGCCGACATGATCATACGAAGGTATTCCCTGAAATAAGGAGCAAGCCCACTGGTATGGTCCTGTACCTGAAAATGTCTCAGATCGATTGGCCGGGTCTTTATTTCATCATATTGCTCCCTGGTTATGAAGTTGTAATGATACATCTGATACAACACCACTTCACGGCGCTTCATAGCCCGGGTTTTATTATGAACCGGGTTATACCATGATGGGGCCTTGAGCATTCCCACTAATAAGGCAGATTCATCAATATTCAAATCCTTGGGTTCCTTATTAAAATAGGTCATAGATGCCGACTTGATGCCATAAGCCATGTTCCCAAAATCGACCGTATTGAAATACATGGCAAGAATTTCTTCCTTGGTATAATTGCGCTCAAGCTTTATAGCCACGATCCATTCTTTAAACTTGCTAAAAATGACTGAAAAAATACCGGGATTACTCTTGCGTGGGAATAGGTTCTTGGCGAGTTGCTGAGTAATAGTACTTCCGCCTCCTTTACTATCTCCTGTCATGACACCATAGAAAACGCGGAAAAAAGCCATGAAATCGACTCCCGAGTGCTTTTCAAACCGGATATCCTCTGTCGCAATAAGAGCATGAACCAGGTTAGGTGATAATTCGGAATAATGAATGTTTGACCTGTTTTCAATATAGAACTTACCCAATAACTGATTATCTGCAGAATATATTTCAGAGGCCAGATTGCTACGCGGGTTCTCCAGTTCTTCAAGCGATGGCATGTAACCCAACCATCCCAATGAAATAAAAAAGAAGAAAAGCGCGATTAATACGAGCGATGAGACATAAACTATCCAAAAACGTACAATGTGTTTTTTGAAATTCGATTTTACTTTGGTAGTCATTTATTGTAGTTTTTTTCAAATGATCAATTAGGCTTTGCGTTTTCGATGCGAAGGCCTATATCCGAGATTCCTTCCACATCACCTCTCATTGCCTGAAAAATCTGAAACCGGTATGTCCCTGCCCGTGGAAAACGGACATTTTGTTTAATGGGAATCTGCTGGTATTTAATTCTGCCAAAACCCGTGCCGATCCATTTGCCATCGGGTTGGGCAAGAGTACATTCGAGTGTATCCACAGAAGTGGTTCCTCCCGGATAATAGGTATGGAGAAACAAGTACAGATTACTGTATTTATAATCAGCAGTATTTCGTATATTTAAATAGAAATCATAGTTGCGGTGAATATCAGAAACACCAACGGTGAACTCACAGGGTTGATTCATTAACCATTTCTCACCTTCAATTTTTTTATTCTCCTGAAAAAAGATATTCTTCTCACATGAGACGAGAATAACTGAGAGCAAAAAAAGAAAGACTGTTTTACGCATAACTGAACTCAAAAAAAATCGATGAAAATTTCTTAGGATTTTGCTCATGAATCTATTTTTCTTAGATCGTCGGGATTGGCGACTTGTTCCTCTACTTTTGCTTCCTGTTTGATTGCAAAGTCCTCAAGATTATCGGGAATCTTCCCTTTATTATTCATTTCAATGATCTCTGCAACCTTGGATGCATCCAACATCATCAGATTTTGCTGATCACTTGAATAGGCATACCACATGGCTTTATTAAAAACGTCAGACTTCTGATGAATTGCCTCCCCTTTTTTCGTCTTCAGATTAATAGTACTGTCAGGAAAATTTCTCAGAGCATCAACATATGCGTCGTATTCATAATTGAGGCAACATTTTAGCTTGCCACACTGTCCGGCTAATTTCTGAGGGTTAAGCGACAATTGCTGCACACGGGCAGAATTCGTTGTAACGCTTTCGAAACTTGTCAGCCATGTACTGCAACACAATTCACGGCCACATGAGCCAATCCCGCCTAAACGGCTAGCTTCCTGGCGGACACCGATCTGACGCATTTCGAT
>JAUZOX010000522.1 GCA_030706265.1 Bacteroidota bacterium
GGGGTACCCCGAGCCGGGATCGAACCGGCACGAACTCACGTTCATCGGTTTTTGAGACCGACGCGTCTACCAATTCCGCCATCAGGGCATGTTGAGAACGAACTCGCATTTCGAATGCAAAAGTAAGGAAATATTTAGAATTACAATGGAAAAAATCATTTTTCATAAATCTCTCTCATTCAAAGGCTCTGACATCAAAAATTATTAGTACTTTTGCCAACCATTAGTCATAAACCCGATAAAACAAAATCAATGGCATCACAAGTTACTATTTTTTCAGGCCGTGGCACCCGCTATCTGGCTGAAAAAATTGCTAAAAGCTATGGCACCGAGTTGGGAAATGTTATGATTACCGACTTTGCTGATGGGGAATTTCAACCTTCTTTTGAAGAAAATATCCGGGGAAACACGGTTTTTATCATTCAGTCTACAATGCCTCCTGCCGAGAACTTGTTAGAACTTCTAATGATGATCGATGCAGCCCGTCGTGCATCTGCAAGGCAAATTATAGCTGTTATACCCTATTTTGGTTTGGCTCGTCAGGATCGAAAAGACAAACCCCGCGTTTCTATCGGGGCTAAACTGGTGGCCAACCTGCTTACGGCTGCAGGTGTAAACCGTATTATCACCATCGATCTGCATGCCGAACAAATTCAGGGCTTTTTTGATGTACCCGTTGATCATCTTTTCGCTTCATCAATCTTTATTCCCTACATTGCAAAGATGAACCTTCCAAACCTCGTCATGGCGACTCCCGATACCGGCGGTACACGCAGGGCGGCTGCTTATGCCAAACGACTGGACGTTCCTTTGGTGATCTGTTATAAACAACGTGCAAAGGCCAACATGATCGAAGCAATGGCCCTTATTGGGGATGTAAAGGGAAAGGATGTCATCCTTGTGGATGATATTATTGATACCGGCAGAACAATTGTGAAGGCTGCCCAGTTAATGATTGACAATGGGGCAACCAGTGTGCGTGCGTTTTGTTCTCATCCCATCCTTTCGCAGGATGCGGTAGAACGGATTGAAAATTCGGCTTTTAATGAAATTATTGTCTCGGATACAATTCCAATGCACCAGGATAGCAAGAAAATTAAAGTGCTCTCAACAGCTGATCTGATCAGCCAGGTTATCCGTCGAATGGTTAACCACGAATCGATCAGCTCTTTATTCAATACCAATTTATAATTTTAATTTAACCTTTAACTTAAAAACTATGAAAGCAATCTCGATTAGCGGTTCTCTTCGCGAGAACGTAGGGAAAAAAGATGCCAAACAAAATCGCAAAAAAGGCCTTGTACCCTGTGTAGTATATGGTGGAAAAGAGCAAGTTCACTTTTTAGTGGAAGAAGAAGCTTTTGATTCCCTGATCTTCACTCCTTACACCTTTTCAGTCGATCTGAATATCGAAGGTAAAGAATTTCATGCAATTCTTCAGGAAATCCAATTCCATAAAGTAACCGGTAGTATTTTACATGTCGACTTTTTGGAAGTCAACCCCACCAAACCGGTTGTTCTCTCTATTCCTATTAACTATACCGGTAATCCACAGGGAGTATTAAAAGGTGGAAAATTAATCAAGAAATTCCGTAAGCTGAAAGTGAAGGGACTCATCTCAAATATGCCGGATGACATTACCATTGATCTTTCGTCGCTGGATATTCTGGATACCTGCAAGGTTGGTGACCTGAATCTTGAAAACCTCGAGTCGCTTGATCCCAAGAGCTCAGTGATTGCATTTGTGAAATCAACACGTGCTGTCGTTGAAGAAGGCGGTGAAGCCAAAAAATAACCATTCTTTTTAATCGTCAAGATTAAATAGCAAAATAGCGAAACCCGTAAAACCGGTTTCGCTATTTTTGTGGAATAAATAATGACAAGAAAATTTCAGTTTTTATGGAATACCTGATTTGCGGGCTGGGTAATATTGGAGAAGAATATGCCAATAGCCGGCATAATATTGGCTTCATCCTTTTGGATGCCCTGGCCATGGATCTGGGGGTGAAATTTACCACGGATAGGCTGGCCATGATAGCCGAAGCCAAGTATAAAGGACGGCAACTGGCGCTGATTAAGCCGACGACCTATATGAACCTGAGCGGTAAGGCTTATCGTTACTGGCTTGCCAATTATAAATTGAAAATGAATCAGTCGTTGGTCGTTTCGGACGACCTGGATCTTGACTTAGGCGCTTTCAGGATGAAAACAAAAGGGAGCGGGGGATCACATAACGGGTTGAACAATATCATCGAGGTGATGGGACGAAATGATTTTCCACGGCTGAGAGCCGGCATCGGAAACGATTATCCCAGGGGAATGCAGATAGACTATGTGTTGGGTAACTGGAAGAAAGAGGAGGAGCAAGCCTGGCTTGAACGGATTCCTGTTGGCGTTGAGATGATCAAGAGTTTCATTACCATCGGACCCGAACGGACAATGAACTTATTTAACAACAAATAGAGCTTAATTACGGCATCTCATTTTTTGAAATTCCGAAGCCCGGTAACCGATATTCTCCGTCATTGAACGACTGAGAAGCATGGTGTTTAAGGTGCAAAAAGAGCAGTGTCCCTTTCGGCCCGGAAACTATTATTCGTTATCGTCTGCATACCATTCAGCAAAGGAAGTGACGGTTTCTCGCAGGAGAAGGCTATAAAGCTTAACGCTGGAAGGCAATTTTTCTTTCAGTATCGCGGCAAAGTGAATCAACATATTCTCACTTGTGGGTTGGTAGTCAACCGTTAGCAATTTTCCGTAAAGTTCATTGTCGTCACGGCTGATCAGGGCCGCACTGTCCTTTTGCAATACCAGTGCATGGTCGTAATCTTCGATGATATTTTCCCTTACAATTTTTTTAAGCAATTTGAA
>JAUZOX010000523.1 GCA_030706265.1 Bacteroidota bacterium
ATATTGCTTCTTTGACGATCAACGATCTGCTTGCTGTTGGTCAGGTTCCGATAAGCATCATCATATTCGATGGAATAATATTTTTTAGCATCTTCGATGGATATCTTTGCCTTGTCGGCATCGATCCTGGCCTGGCTGATTTTGTTTTTCTTTTCCAGACCATCAAAGATGGGAATGCTTAAATTCACCCCAACCAGTTCTGCACCAAACCATTTGTTGGTAAGGTCGCCACTGAACATGTCAAATTTATTGCGCATGGCCATGTAATAGAATTGGCCATTGGCTGAAAGTGAGGGTAAGTATCCTTGGGTGATCATCTTTTTGTTCAGCAAGGCCATGTCTTTTTGTTTTTCGAGTATCCGGATATCGGTAATTGCCGAGAAATCTTTTGAATGGGTTGTGTCTGCCGGCTGCAATATTCTATGCCCGGTCGAATCGGTCAGGTTGATTTCTTTGTCCAATGGAAAGTCGATAGTATACTTTATCAGATCGGATTGTTGCTTTAAAAGGGCATCCGTGCTTCTGTACTGTGATAACAGGTTCTCTTTGGTAATATTGATCCTGTCCAGCTCAACCGACTGGATGATTCCGCCCTGAACTTGCTTGTTTGTAATGTTGATTAGCTGGTCCATCCGGTTGATGTTTTTGTCGATCAATTCCTTCTGCTCTTTGGTGACCAATGCCAGAAAGTAAAGTTTGCTGAGCGAGTATATCAAATCTTCTTTTGACTTTTCGTAGTTGAGTTCGGTAAGGTCGTTTGATACCTTGGTCAGGTCAATGGAAGTGAGATAAGTCTGGCTATAAAGTAACTGGGTAAATTTGACGCCACCGTTTAACGTATACTGCGAACCAAACTGAACGGGAATTTGTGTACCCGGTTTGCCAAAGATTTCACCGGGAATCAGGTTGACCGGTAATTTAAGGTTATCCTGCAACATGCCATATCCATCAATCTGCGGTAAACCCTTACTCGTGGTCTCATTGATTTTATAATTGCTTTTGCTTTTGTCCAGTTTGGCCCTTTTCACCGAGATGTTGTTTTCGATACCCAGTTTCAGGCATTCATTTAGCGAAAGATTTTTGGGCAGGTCCTGGGCATAGAGGCCACAAGTGCCCATCAGCATTGTAATGATTAATTTAATGCTTAGTAGTCTGTTCATTTTTAGAAGATTTGGGCTGTTGATCCGGGATAAAATGTGGGTAAGACCAACCGTTTAGAATGAAGTGGATTAAAAAATTATTTTTTGATCAGGTTATATACTTGCGAAAATTGGCGGGCTAAAATCTCTAAGGCGTGTTCGGGCGTCTCGTTGATCATCAGATATTTAAACATGCTCATTCCCAGAGTGATCAGAATCTCGGCCGTGGCATCGGGATCGATGTCCTGTTTGAGTTCTCCCTTTTTCTGTTCGGAAATAATTTTGTTCTGCCACTTTTGTTTAAAATTCTGCGACATGACTTTCACCTTTTCGATGTAATCCGGGTAGTATTTTCGTGCATCCATCATCAGGGAAATAAAAAATGGATCCGGACTTTCGATATTGGCCAGTTTTTTCATTCTGACTATCTTATTTGAAATGTCTTTTATCTGATAATCAATAAATTCTGAAAATGAGCAATTCTTTTCATATTCAGTCAGAATGTGGTTTCTATTCTTAAGGTGATATTTATCGATGACCTCGATAAATATCTCTTCCTTACTCTTAAAATAGTGATAAAATGCGCCTTTTGTAAGTCCTGTTTCTTTCTCCAAATCACTCATGGTGACTGATTTATATCCCTTTTCCATGAAAAGGGTAAATGCTGTTATCAGGATGTGTTCTCTTGTTTCTAACATACCTACCGTTTGGTATGCAAAATTACAAAAATTTATATACCGGAATATTTATTAAGAAATATTAAGAAAAAAGCACACTACGCCATGGTGTAGCGGTCATTTGATTGCCATAAACCTGCCAAGGTTATAAATAACCTCAATTATACCAACCGATGATATCTTTTATTAATTTTGTTTTGCGGTAGTGCAACAACATTTATACAGTCTTTAGAACGATAAGTTGTTCGCGGTTAAACGAAACCAGTAAGTATCAAAACAGATTACCTGCGTGTGCTTACTTTATTTTTAATAATCATTTTTATAAATCAAATTTTGGCCAGATATTTGTATTAATGATAAATGAAGTTGAATCTAGCCGGAAAGATCAATATTCAAACTGATGCTTATTTAATGTTTAACATTTACGATATTACTAAAAGTATAATACATAAAAATTAAAGCTATGAAAACATTTATAAAGACATTCGCTTTTTTCGTCATAATGATTGTTGGCACATGGCTAAATCCACAACAGGTTTCTGCTCAAAACGGTCCCATCAGTCTGCAAGTTTTTTATGATGAACTGAGTCCTTACGGAGAGTGGGTCGATAACCCGACTTACGGATATGTGTGGGTTCCCGATGTGGATCAGGATTTTGTTCCCTACGTTACAAATGGACATTGGGTATTCACCGATTACGGTTGGACGTGGGTTTCTGATTTCTCATGGGGATGGGCCCCCTTCCATTATGGTCGCTGGACTACTGATCCCCAGTATGGGTATATCTGGATCCCGGATACCGAATGGGGACCGGCCTGGGTAACCTGGCGGCAAGCCAATGGCTATATCGGTTGGGCTCCTATGGGACCTGGAATCAGCATCGACATTGCCCTTGGTCGTTCATACTTTGTCCCGCGTGAAAGATGGTGCTTTGTACGCAACCGTGACTTTCTGCAATATGATCTATTCAACTACCGACTTAACCGGGCCCTTTCTTTCAATATATTTAATATGTCACTCATCATCAGGAACACCCGGTATGATAA
>JAUZOX010000524.1 GCA_030706265.1 Bacteroidota bacterium
GGTTACAGCACTCAAATGATGTTAGGCATGGGGCGTCCGTTTAAGCAAAACATGTTTGTCATCAATACCTTCGGAATGTTTCGTTTCAACAAAGACATCAGTTATGCCAGCAATAAACAGTTTTCGTCAGGTGCAACCAGTTCGGACATTCTTTCCAATATGCCTCCCCAAAATATGACGACCACCATAACGGGAATGTATAATTTAGGGTTCACCATTAATCTGAGAACTTTTACAATGACTGCTTCCGGACGTGCCACATATAACAAAGCCGCATATACGATTTCCTCACAGCAAAATACAGAATACACCAATTATGCAGCAACCATGAACGCCGGACTCACATTATTCAAGACCGTCCGATTGATAACTGATTGTTCCTATACAACAAATAATGGCCTTTCTGCCGGTTATAATCAAAACACTATCTTATGGAATGGCAATATAACAAAGGATTTCTTCAAAGATAAACGTGCTCAGATCAAAGTACAGTTGTATGATATTCTTGGCCAAAATGTAAGCATCAGACGTAATACAACGGAAAACTACATCGAAGATGTTCAGTCGAAAGTGCTGACACGCTATTTTCTTGTAAGCTTTATATATAACTTCAATAAGTTCTTAGGTGCTCAAAAAGCCCAACAACCTCAGGATGACCACCAGTTCATGCCAGGTATGCGCATGGGTGGATTCCGCAGAGGTGGCGGCGGCGGTGGATTTGATTAATCAAAAAATTGTTTTTTCAAGAAATACAAAAATCCTTCCATTTTCATGGAGGGATTTTTTGTATTTTTGACCTTATGGATGATATCACACAACCTTCCGGTTTTAACGCAGCCGATATACCGGATAACAAAAGAAAGTTAGGGAGAAGACAGCTCTCCACCCAACTGATACCTGAAGCCGGAAAGATTCCGCCTCAGTCACTTGACCTTGAAGAAGCGGTTCTGGGTGCATTAATGCTTGAAAAGGACGCCCTCACGGAAGTCATCGATATATTAAGGCCCGAAGTATTTTATAAGGAAGCGCATCAACGAATCTTTAGGGCAATTTCAAGTCTGTTTCGCAAATCAGAGCCGGTAGATATTCTCACTGTCACGAATGAACTTAAATCAAGTGGCGAGCTTGAGCTTATAGGTGGCCCCTGGTATATAACCCGTCTTACAAACCGAATTGCCTCAGCGGCCAATATTGAATACCACTCCCGGATTATCATTGAAAAATACATCCAGCGTGAACTGATCCGCATATCTTCCGATATCATCAAAGATGCTTATGATGAAACTTCCAATGCCTTCGATCTGTTAGATAAAGCCGAACAGGGTCTTTTCTCGGTCAGCGAGACCAATTTAAGACGTAGTTTCCTGGATATGCCAACACTAGTACAGGAAGCCGTTAAGATGGCTCAGACTGCAAGTAAAAAAGATGGTAGTTTCACAGGAGTACCTTCCGGATTTACAGAACTTGATCGCATCACCTCCGGCTGGCAGCCCAGTGACCTTGTCATTGTTGCAGCCCGTCCAGGTATGGGGAAAACCGCATTTTGTTTAACTACTGCACGCAATGCCTGCGTTGACCATGGCAAAGCTGTTGCATTTTTCTCACTCGAAATGTCTGCAGTTCAGCTGGTGACACGTCTGATTTCAGGTGAGTCTGAAATATCGGCAGAGAAGCTGCGCAGGGGCGATTTGGAAAGCCATGAATGGCAACAGCTGTTTTCAAAAATGAAGACGCTTGAAGATGCTAAAATATTTATCGACGATACGCCTTCACTCTCTGTTTTTGAACTTCGAGCCAAGTGCAGAAGGTTAAAACAACAATTCAACATCGATATGATTATCATCGATTACCTCCAGTTGATGCATTCCGGAATAGACATGAAAGGTAACCGTGTTGAAGAAATCAGTATGATTTCCCGTTCGCTTAAAAGTCTGGCCAAGGAACTGCAAGTCCCGGTCATTGCATTGTCCCAGTTGAGCCGTGCCGTAGAACAGCGCGGAGGCACCAAAAAACCGGTTCTTTCCGACCTTCGTGAGTCAGGTGCCATCGAACAGGATGCAGATATAGTACTGTTTATCTATCGTCCGGAATATTATAAACTGGACGAAGATGAGACGGGAAATTCTACTGCAGGTATGGCGGAAATATCTATTGCAAAGCATCGTAATGGAAGTCTTGCAGATATTCCGCTTCGTTTTATAGGCAAATATGCTAAATTCACAGATCCGGAAGATAATATATTTGGAACTTCAAATGGCATGTCTGATGCAGCTATTCCCATGAATCAGAATTTTGATTATTCTAATCCGGGAAATTCGAATGCTCCAAATACATACACGCTTCCCAGTAAAATGAACGATGATTCTTTCGATACCCCTTTTTAAAAGGGGTACCTTTTTCCTTATCTGACTCTTCCTTTCAAGATCGTAACGACATCTTCCAGTCCCTTGTCTTTTGCTTCCAGTAATATCATCAAGTGAAAGAGGAGATCGGCTGCTTCGTTTAAAAACAAGTCGTCGTTTTGATCTTTGGCCTCAATCACAACTTCAACTGCTTCCTCTCCGACCTTCTGCGCAATTTTGTTGATTCCCTTTGAAAATAATCTTGCCACATAGGAATTCTCGGGTGACTGAGTGTGTCTCTGATGAATAACGGCTTCAAGTTGTTTCAGAAAGTCAAGTTCTGATGCAGTCTTTTTATCTTCATCCCAGCATGTATAACTACCGGTATGACAAACCGGTCCAACCGGATTAGCCTTTATCAGCAATGCATCCCCATCGCAATCAACAGCCATTGATACAAACTTGAGGTAGTTTCCACTGGTTTCCCCTTTTACCCAAATCTCCTGACGCGAACGACTATA
>JAUZOX010000525.1 GCA_030706265.1 Bacteroidota bacterium
CTGTCTCGCACATGTTTCGCTGTTGTTTCGTACATGTCTCGTACGTGTTTCGTACTATAGAGCGAGACAGGTACGAGACACGTACGAGACACGTACGAGACTGGTACGAGACAGGGGTAAGTTATATACCCTTCATATACCAATATCCTAACCCTTTTCCTAGCGTGATTTTAATGGGTGCATTTCATATTCGGTTGCACTTTATTTTAGGGGAAGGGGAAATGAAAATATGCAAAGAAGGTACCGGAATTTGGGTTAAGAAAAATGCAACAGGATTTCCAATTGCACTGATTCTACGGCGTAAATGAGAATGTTATCCTGAAAGGGGTTTGGGGCACATTCATGATAAAACAAGATCATGAAACGGGTTTGTTTGAAAACAAAAACACGGATAAACCGACCAAACATACGAGTTCCATCTGAACGGTTGAATACAGGTTAATTGTCATTGAAAAAAAAGAAGTATGCTGAAATCGATCAATCCTGGCATGCTCCAAAAACAGGCAGAGACGCATGTGCCTGCGCCTCTGCCTTCAAATGACCATAAAAGAGCCCTTTTTGAGGGTTTATAAAAACAGGCTTTTAGGTGAAAATGATCTGGGTGCCCTGTCCACTGCATAAACCGTAAAATTCTCCCACGGTGATGATGTCCTTAACCTCGTCACTCAAGTCCTCCTTTTTCAGTTTAAACATATCGGCTGCCAGCTTGCAGGCAAATATCTCTCCGCCTCCTGCCGTAATCATCTCAAGGAATTCGGGCACAGTCGGAATATCCAGTTGTTCCATCGTCTTTTTCATCATGGACGTAACCCCGGACTCAACACCCGGAATTCCTCCCATCCATGTCGGGAAGGCCCATCCATTGGGCATACGCATAGCGGGGTTTCCGACCGTTGCCGTATGTAGCTTGTTCATCTGCTTTTTGGTGATGGCGTCAAGGCCAAAAAAGGTGAAGAACAATTTGGTTTCGATGCCTTCCATAACGGCTCCGTTTGCCAGAACCAACGAGGCATAGACATCTTCAAGTGACCCCTTTGCACAAATGATGCATACTTTTTTTAGAGGAAATTCTTCTTTTTGTACCATATCTGATTTCTTTTTATGAGGTTAAACGCAACTTACCGGTTTGGGCAAACCGCCAATTTTGGTGGCCAGTTTTAAGGGAGCACCGGGGAACAAGGTATAGAAGCCTTTGATGTCTACGATTCCTGATTTCCCGATGGCGCGGATGGTAAGCGTCTCGCCTTTTTCGACCTTATCGCGCAAATAGGCGATGACTTCAAAGTGCTTGTCGGTCAGCTCAAGATTTTCTTCCTTCGCAATCTCCCTGGCAATTTCTTTATTCCATTGATTCTTGTTGAGCAGGTATCCTTCGTCATTGACATCCAGGACTACGCCTGCATACGTTTTTTGTGCCATGTTGTAATGTTTTGGTGTAATTGGTAAATAGCTCTATTTTATTTTTAGTCTTTTATTTTTCCTGACATGCTCATCTTATTGCTGATGGGGAGTTTACGATCTTTGAGTAAAAACTCCCAGTAGATCATTTTGAAAGCCAGCTTCCCTAAGTGGTTGATCCGGGTGTTTCCCAGCAGGCTGAAAGGTCCGATTCCAGGGACCGGGAACTTGCCGGGCAGGGGTTCGGTGTCGTAATTAAAGTCGATCAGCGAAGCCTTTCCATTTCCGGTTTCAATGTAACAGTTGGCATGGCCGTCAAACGAATGGCTCATCGGTTGCCCATTGATGCTTTCCAGCAAGTTTCCAACCAGCACTTCGGCTGAGAAATGGGCAACGGCTCCTGCTTTGGATGCCGGAATGTTTGAAGCATCTCCCAGTACGAATATATTCTCGTAGGCAACCGAGCGCAATGAGTTCTTGTCGGTTGGCACATAGTTCAGGTCGTCGCCCAGTCCCGAACGGGCAATCATGTCATCACCCATATTGACCGGGACAATGGTCAGGCAGTCATAGGCCATCTCCTTACCGTCATACGAATAGATCTTATTGTTTTCGCTGTCCACGCGCTCAACGTAAAAATCGGGAATAAGTTGTATGTGCTTATCCGCAAGTAGTTTGCCAAGCATGGCAGTAGCCTTGGGCTTTGTAAAGGCGCCCGACATGGGGGTCGTAAAGATGATTTCAACTTTGTCGCGGATCCCTCTCCGTGTAAAGTAAGCATCGGCCAGGAAGGCAAACTCAAGGGGCGCAACCGGGCATTTGAAAGGAAGTTCGGTAATGGTCACGACCAGCCGTCCGCCCTGCCAATTTTTAAAGAATTCATGCAATGCCGTTGACCCTTCGAGTGTATAGAAGTCGAAAATATTTTGATACCAGTTGGATTCCTTGAGTCCCGGTGTCTCTTCGGGCCTGATCTGACACCCTGTCGCAATCACCAGAAAGTCATAGGCGTATTCCTTGCCATCGGTGAGCACCACTTTGTTTTGTTCCGCCTCGATCCGGTCCACATCGGCATAGACCAGGTTGACCCCATCGGGTATGAAGGTCTGTTTTTGCTTGATGACATCTTTGGGAGTGTATGTTCCAAAGGGAATGAACAAAAAACCCGGTTGATAATAGTGGGTCTTGTCTTTATCCAGGATGGTGATCTCCCATTCCTTTGGGGATAGCGATTTGCGAAGCTTGTTCGCCGTCATCGTTCCGGCAGTTCCGGCTCCAACTATTACTAATCTCTTCATTGAAATTCTTTTGTTTTGATAATTTCAAGAAACATCTCGAACTCTTGATGCTTGTATTTATAATGAAACTGAATAATTTTGTTTTAAAATAATCAGATTGTTATTTTTACGTTTCAAAAGTAGACGATAAAATCAATTTTTATTCATCATTCTTTATGATAAAAA
>JAUZOX010000526.1 GCA_030706265.1 Bacteroidota bacterium
ATTTGGATATGGAGACCGGTACTGTTCAGGGCTTTTGTTCTGGTACCACAACTGTCCTGAACGCCAGGTCTGTGCAAGGATGTGGGATTGGTCCCTCGAACCGACCGCTTCCTTGTACCATACCCAAAATGCCTTGGAACCTTTGCACCCCCAGTTCGATTATCTCAAAAACACGGTTTCGGTGTACAACGATTATCTGAAAGCCTTCCGTAATTATGTTGTGACTGCCGAGGTGTATGACCTGAACAGTAAGAAGGTCTCTTCCGTGTCCAAAAAGCTGGAAGTGATCCCGGAAGACGGGGTCTTGAACAACTTGCTGAAACTCGATTTCAAACAAGACATCACCCCAGTCCACTTCATCAGGCTCAGGCTATTGGACGACAAAGGAAAAGAGGTGGCATCCAACTTTTACTGGCGCTCAACCGACCGTTACCTTGGGAAAACGACCAATACGGGACCAGCAGCCGGAGGCTTTGCGCCTTTGAACACCATGAAGACGACGGGATTAAACACCAAATACCGGGTCATCGAGGATGGCCAGATTAACAAGATTGAGGTAATGCTGAAGAACACTTCGAATGTGATTGCCTTCTTCACCCAGATCCAGTTGCTCGATAAGGAAAAGGAGCCGGTCCGACCCTCGTTCTATACCGATAACTTCTTTACCCTTTTGCCGGGAGAAAGCAAAGATATTACCATCGAAACCGCTAAAAAGAACACGGCCATTAACAGCTGCACGCTGGTAGTAAAAGGCTGGAATGTGAAGACGATGCAATATCCGTTATAATCAACTTTAACCCGTTTGGGCCTGTTTTAGTGTATACTTTTTCTAGTAAAGCTTCTTATAAGTGTATACCAATTTCAGTAAGGGACAAGGTGGGTAAAAGGAGGGTATAATTAGGGGTTAAAGGATACTTTATGGATACTTTATGGATACTTAATGGATACTTTATGGATACCTATAGAGTATCCATTAAGTATATTTCAACTGTGCACCAATTTTTTTTCTATTATTCCGATTACCTGCTGTGTAGGATAAGGGTAGGTAAATGCTTCCTGATGGGTGTGATTTTCCTGTAATTCTTTTCAAATAAACCCCTTCTCCCTATCACTTAGCAAACGTCGTACCGTTTTATAAGAACTTTGAACCAATTTTAAGGGTCAACCGGAAAAGTCGGGAATGTTATTTTTTCACTTTACCGTCAAAAAAAACATCTATGTTCAATACCTCCCCAACTTTTGCAACTGATGTCTAAAACGCTCTACTCTATGTAATGGCGGTAACAAGTTCAAACTAAAAAAGGGAGAAGATGTTTTAGTTCTTCTCCCTTTTTGCTGTAAAATACTTATGTCTATTTCAGTTTCAGGTAGTTGATATACCATTCTGCATTTGCAGGCTTGGTTGCCTTTTGGATTGCCTCAGGAATCCGAGGATAGTTGGCATTGAAATAGCGGAGTGTTTCATAGAACTTCGCGGGATAATACTCCAGACGGAGATTGGTTTCTTCACAGTTGCCCACGATCTCGGGAAGAATGATGCCGGCATCTTTGAATTTCAAGGCAGCCGTAGCCTTGGTCAGCTGACGGAAAGTCTTGACCAGTCCGGTGTTGACATCTGCTTTCTCGTTCTTGCTGTAGTAAATCATGACTTCCTGCTTGAGGTTGCAAGCCGCTTCGGCCAGGGGAATATTAACCGAAAATTCCTTGCCGTTATATGTCCAGTCCTTATCGTTGGCAATGTTGGTATAGTTCACCTTTACGCCATTGACCGTGATCTTCTCGGGCATCTCGGCACCATAGAGTTTCAGCGTATAAGCTTTTTTCAGGGGCATACCGGCATAGTTGCCCGTACGGGGCTGGATTGTGATTTTTTGCACCCTGCCGGGCAAATAGCTGGAGACTACTTTGGTCAATGCAAACTCTTTTGCATAGGCCTTGGTGTTTCCGGCATCTTCATAGATTTCACCCGTTCCATCGGCTCCGGGGAATACCCCGATAACAGTTCTGGAAGGTTCTGTATTCAGGTTCTTCACGGTATTGGGATACATGGGGATGATGGAACCGGCCTTCACATAAATCGGATATTCTTCCAGCGTAAAGGATCGTTCGGTAACCTGGCCCCCCTTCAACATGGTACCGGTATTCCATTCAAACCAGTCGTTACCTTTGGGCAGCCATACCTTGAGGTTGGATTCGCCATTGTCCATGGGCGACACGATCGGGGCAACCAACAGATTATCCCCAAACATATATTGCGAAGAGTAATCATAGGCTTCCTGATCATTGGGATAATCATAATACAACGGCCTACACAGCGATACGGCCGAGTCATATGCCTTTCTGGCCATGGCGTAAATGTAGGGAACCATTTGGTAACGGAAACGGATGGAGTTGCTCAGGGCATCATAATATTCGCCTTTGAAGTTCCAGATGTCTTTGTCGACGTCTGCATTCTTGGTGGAGTGGGTCCTGAATATGGGACTCAATGCGCCAAACTGCATCCAACGGACATATAGTTCTGGATTCATGACATGGGTAGAATTGGGGCCCCACATGTGACCGCCGATGTCATGGCTCCAGTATCCGTAAAGCACATTGGAGGCGCTGGTGGTAAAGTAAGGTTGGTATGCCAACGAGTTCCAGGAGATGATGGCATCACCCGAGAAGCCGATCTGGTAACGGTGGTTACCCAGTCCTCCCCAACGGTGGTACAGCATGGCCCTGTCGGGTGAATTGCGTTCCTTATCGGTGAAGAAGATATAATTCAACCACCAGGTATTGCTCAGGTCCTTGATCTTTTTATCGGTGGGCCATTGTTGCCAGTCAAGCCACCAGAAGCTGACCCCCTTCTTTTCCATC
>JAUZOX010000527.1 GCA_030706265.1 Bacteroidota bacterium
AGTGATCAGGAAGATATTGCCCTGCTGACCAAAGGGCAATATGGTGGTGTTGGGGCCCTGATCCATAAAAAAGGAACTGAAACCATTATCTCCGATCCCTATGAAGGTTTTCCGGCTTTCAAGGCAGGTTTGAGGGCCGGTGACCGGCTTCTCGAAATTGATCATCAGTCACTTGATAATAAAAACGTTGAAGATGTAAGTTCCATGTTGAAAGGACAGGCAGGAACTACTTTCAAGTTAAAGGTCCGTAAGTTGCAAACCGGTAAAACCGTGGATCTGGAACTCACCCGTGAAACCATTGCCATTCCCAATGTACCATATTCCGGGTTATTTATAAACGATATCGGATATATCAAGCTGGCTTCAACTGTTGAAGGATCCTTCAATGAATTTCAACAGGCCTTTTTAAAACTTAGGGAGAATAAAAAGCTAAAAGGTCTGGTCATCGATCTAAGAGGCAACGGAGGTGGATTACTTGACGAGGCCGTCAATATTGTGGGTCTCTTTGTAAATAAAGGAGAACTGATCGTTTCTACAAAAGGCAAACTGGTTGATAAAAATCACTCTTATTATACTTCAATAAATCCGGTTGATTTGGAAATTCCCATCGCCGTATTGGTGGATGATGAGACGGCTTCTGCGGCTGAAATCCTGGCCGGATCGATCCAGGATTTGGATAGGGGAATCATCATAGGTCAGCGCACTTTTGGAAAGGGACTGGTTCAGAACATAGTCCCCGTGGGATACAACAGTGAAATGAAGGTCACAGTTGCAAAATATTACACACCAAGTGGCAGATGCATCCAAGCCATCGACTATTCAAAAAAAGATGCTTCCGGGGAATCGCGTCCGATCTCCGACTCACTCCGCCATCCCTTTAAGACCAAGTTCGGACGAGTGGTTTACGATGGGGCAGGAATTGAGCCCGATATTGCCCTTGAACCAAGATATTTCAGCAATATTGCCTCTATCCTGGTTGGAAGACTTCTAACCTTCGACTATGCAGATAAGTTTGTTAAAGAACATTCGTCGATTTCAAGCCCTTCGCAATTCAGACTAAACGACAACGAATATAAAGACTTTATCAAATTCCTGAGCGACAAGGATTATAGTTATGTAACCCGGAGTGAACGTGCCATAGAGGATTTTAAAAAACTGGCAGAACGGGAGAAGTATTTTGATGCCGTCAAAACGGAATACGAAGCGTTGACCAATAAGATGGATAGAGATAAAAAGGATGACCTGATGAAATTCAAATCCGAGATTTGTGAAGTTCTGGAATCTGAAATTGTATCACGCTATTATTTTCAGAAAGGAAGGATCGAATCATCTCTTGGTTATGACAATGAACTGGAAATAGGGAGCCAAACATTATTGAATCAGCAAAAATACCACGAGCTATTAAAACCGGGAGCGCTGATAAAGACCAGTGCTATTTTGCGTGTTGATGATCAGGGTCCAAGCATGACTGCAATCCAACCTGCCGACGAGAATAACGGTGCCATCCCAACAGTACCGGGAACTTTGATCAAAAAGCTCAATCCAGCATCTAAATAGAAAACCATGCAACATCAACCGAGCATGTTTGAAAATACAATCACCGGTGAAGATCATCCATACGAATTCCATGCGACCGATTTAATACAAATTACTTACGCATGAACACGGGGCAGATAAATCCTGCTGTAATTATTACCAGCCTATTGGCTGCCTCTATCCCGTTATCACTTTATACTACGTCAGTTTTCATAATATGCCTATGTGTTTACTGGGTCATTGAAGGCGTTCTTTTTCATCAGGAACAAGGGCTTTCGGATAATCTGATTACAAAGCTGAAACGCTTTCAAAGAAGCCTGATAGCCAAGATGAACCTGTTTGTTAAAAATACCGCTGCAGTCGTTTTCGCTTCGCTCTATCTCATTTATCTGGCTGGCTGCCTTTGGAGTTCCGATATTCATTCTGCCGCCCAGGAGTTACGGGAAAAGCTCCCACTCATTCTTCTGCCCATTTTGCTAACCGGCATAAAGCCTTTCAACGAGAAAGAATTCAAGGTCATCCTGATTGCATTTGTTTCAGGAGTCTTTTTCGGCACTTTATCGGGGATATACTTATTAACCACCCGCCACATTGCCGATACCCGGGAACTATCGCCTTACATTCATCACATCCGGTTCAGCATGAATATATGCCTGGCCATCTTTATTCTCTTTCACCTCTTCGTAAAAGATCTTCATCGTCGACCGGCAGAAAGAATTTTATTCCTGTTGCTCATAGTATGGTTTGGAGTTTTTCTCTTCATTCTTAAATCGCTAACCGGAATACTGCTATTCATTGCATTTGTTTTTTATGCACTGACTTACCTTGCAAAACGGTTGAAATCGAAAGTGCTTCGCCACGCTGCCATTGCATCCCTGTTTGTTATTCCGTTGCTCCTGCTGTCCTTTATCTACGGCATTTACACCAGCCACGTCAATATTGTCCGCCCTAACCTCTCATTGCTTGAAACCCAAACCGCTTCAGGAAATGATTACACCCATGACACGGTTAACTTCAAGGTCGAGAATGGACAATATGTCGGGTTATTTCTTTGCGAAAAGGAATTGAAAGCAAACTGGAACAAACGAAGCAGGCTCGATTATAATGGGAAAAATCTGCAGGGAGAAGAACTTCGATATACGATTATTCGTTATCTCAACGCGAAGGGATATCGTAAAGATTCGGTCGGTTTATCCAAATTGACTCCGTATGAGATCGTGGCAATAGAAAAGGGAGTTGCCAATCCCGGACTACTGCAGCCTTTCAATCTTTCGGCCAGGATTGAAGGCTTTTTCATCGACTACAAACGGTATC
>JAUZOX010000528.1 GCA_030706265.1 Bacteroidota bacterium
GAATACCACAAGGTAAAAGCCGGAGAGTCTCTTGCCAAGTTATCCAAAAAATACAATGTATCGGTTGATCAGATCAAAGAATGGAACAACCTGGATAAAAAAGGGACTATCCTGCCTGGCCAGAAGTTAATCGTTAATCAGACCGAAGCAGCACAGAAAGAACCCGCATTGGCTTCCAATGACCGTGGATCCAGAAACAATAAAGAAACCCGTGAACCGGCTCCAACCAAAACCTACAAGGTTAAAAAAGGCGATACATACAGTTCTCTTGCAACAAAGTTCTCCATTTCCGTTGAGGATTTGAAAGCATTGAACAGTAAAGCCGGCAACAAACTGAAGGCGGGAGAAAAGATCATCGTCTCAGGTCCTGAACCGGCTGCTGAAAACGACAACCTGGCTTCAAAAGGCAATTCGCAAGAGAATAAAAAGCAACAGGGTAAACAAAAATGTATCAATTACAAGGTTCAACCCGGTGATACCCTTTGGAGGATCGCAAACATGCACAAAGGGATTTCCATCGATGAAATAAAGAAATGGAATAATCTCAAGAGTGAAGAAGTGGTACCAGGACAAGTTATCAAGATTGTCGTTCCTTCTTAGTCTCTACACTTTTTAAGAATCAAAAAGCAAGCCCAAACGGCTTGCTTTTTTTGTATATACCCTGTTGTAATATTATATTTTATTTGATTTTGTGATAATTATCTTATATTTGTTCAACAATGTAAAGGCAATTGAAGGAAAAACCTAAAGGAAACAAATCCCATTGCCTGCCTATCTCAAGCCTATACTATTTTCTACCAGGGGGTTTCAGGCACTGCTCAGTCATTGCCTAAGCAAAAAGATTGACCTAATCACCTTTAAAACATATAACCATGAACCGGGCATCTTTGAAATCACAATCACCGATGAACTCTTCCATCCGAGTTCCATACGACGTGTTTAATGTCAAACATCATCGTATGCAGTATATTCCAATACTTATTATGTTATCATGCATTATAATAGCATGTTCTTCCACTAAACAATTATCCGTCAAGCCTGGAGGTGTTAACACCGTCGCAATTGCGGCACACAGGGATGGAAGTTCGTTTGAAAGGGCAATAATAATTAATGAAAAAGTTGAAAATAAAGGGGTTGCAGCTGAATACACCTGGATCAGACAGAATTATCCCGGATGCAA
Source organism: Bacteroidota bacterium (assembly GCA_030706265.1). Classification (GTDB taxonomy): domain Bacteria; phylum Bacteroidota; class Bacteroidia; order Bacteroidales; family Cfx3-03; genus Cfx3-03. Next base: position 1,181 of record JAUZOX010000528.1, read on the forward strand.
GTTAAATGGGCAATTGCTTAGTTTTCAGGATAAAAAACCTTTTGACATTATAAAGATTGTTACCTCGGAGGGAAAAGAATTAAGCATATTTTTTGACATCTCTAATTTTTTTGGAAAACTATAATTGTAATGGAAACCTCATATCGCCGTAAGTGAGGAAAGTTAAACAAAAAAAGCAAGCTGTCCAGGCTTGTTTTTTTTTAACTTCGTGTCCGCAATCCCAATACCCAAACGGATGAACGTTTTAAAGCAATCACTCCTTGCAACTTTAATGGTTGTACTCATAATGCCTTCTGTAAGTCACGCTCAGGACGGCAAGGCGAAAACAGCATTTCAATATGTCAATCCTTTTATCGGGACCCAGGAGATGGGACATACTTTCCCCGGTGCATGTGTCCCCTTCGGGATGGTGCAGCTGAGCCCCGACACCGACACTGTTCCCTATGCCGTGAATGGCGTCTATAACAAAAACGTATATCGTTACTGCGCAGGTTATCAATATAAAGATCCTACCATTGTGGGCTTTAGCCACACCCATTTAAGCGGAACAGGACATTCCGATTTAGGCGATTTCCTGATTGCCGCCACTACCGGTAAGCTAAGGCTGAACCCCGGAACCGCCGATAGGCCTCTGAGCGGTTATCGCTCCCGTTTCAGCCACTCTTCTGAAACTGCGGAACCCGGATACTATAGCGTCAATCTCCTTGATTACGATATCAAGGCCGAAATGACGGCTTCTGCCAGGGTAGGGTTTCACCAGTACACCTTTCCTAAAACCGACAGCGCACACATCATCCTGGATATGACACACGGCATTTACAACTACGACGGCAAGGTGATCTGGTCGTATATGCGCGTGGAAAACGATACGCTGGTTACCGGCTATCGGATTACCCGGGGCTGGGCAAGGACCAATTACCTTTATTTTGCCATGACATTCTCAAAACCCATTAAAAACTATGGTTGCAAGAATGATGAGAAACTGGTCTATAAAGGGTTCTGGCGCAAGTTCAACCAGGAAGACAATTTCCCGGAGATGGCCGGGAAGAATCTGAGGGCATTCTTCAACTTCTCCACGCAGGATGGCGAACCCGTTAAAATCAAATTTGCCCTTTCGGCCGTAAGTACGGAAGGAGCCCTGAAAAATCTGTCCGCTGAAATTCCCGGATGGGATTTTGCCAAGGTCCGGAACGAGGCCCGCATCGCATGGGAAAAAGAACTCCGCAAGATTGACATCACTGCTCCCGAAGATCTGAAGGAAAGCTTCTATACCTCGATGTATCATGCCTTTATCAGTCCTGTTCAATATATGGATACGGACGGCAATTATCGCGGACTGGACTACAATATTCACAAGGCCGATGGTTTTACCAACTACACGACTTTCTCCCTGTGGGACACCTATCGCGCACTCCATCCTCTCTTCACCCTGTTGCAACCCGATCGGGACAAAGACATGATCAATTCCATGCTGGCACATTACAGCCAGAGTGTCCATCATATTCTCCCTGTCTGGTCGCATTTCGGTAATGAAAACTGGTGCATGATCGGATACCACTCGGTTCCGGTAATTGTAGATGCCTATATGAAAGGGATAAGGGGTTTCGATGCGGAAAAGGCGTTGGAGGCCTGTGTCAGCAGCGCAACCTACCAGAGATATGACGGAATC
>JAUZOX010000529.1 GCA_030706265.1 Bacteroidota bacterium
ATTCTTCAAAGAACAGATACTTGCATACTCAAGCCGACTTTGCCCCATGAAATGACCGGCCAATACGTAGCCGGAACCACTTTTTCCGAAGGGCTGGTCTATTTTAAAAAGAAATGGTTTTTATATTACGGAACAGCCGATTCATTTGTTGGGCTGGCAGTATCAATGGATAACAAGTCAGTGTTCGAATCAAAATAGCAATTGACTCATAGTGAACCGGCTTGATTCGTTTTATGATTTAACAGGAATAGAATGATAAACTATTATCTTTGTTACGAAATCATATAAGTAATATGCATACAACGATTCAGTTTTCGGAAATAAACTGGCTGGCGATACTGGTTGTTTTAGTGTTGTCATTTGTTTTGGGGGCATTATGGCATTCCAGACTTCTATTCGGAAAGGCCTGGACAGAAGACGTCAAACCTTAATTTGATGCATCTGTTAAAGGAAGCGTTGCAAAATTGTTCGGACTTTCGGCGGTGTATCATTTTATCGGAATAACGGCACTGGCGATTTTCATTGGTCAGGACACCACCCCCGTGGGTGGACTTCTGAGAGGGCTCGTTATTGGCTTGTTTTGGGTTTTAACAAGTATTGGGGTGACCTATCTTTTTGCAGGCAGGTCCTTTAGACTGTTTATGATCGATGCCGGATTTTATATCTTTTTTTATTCTCTGGCCGGATTTATTCTTGGGGTCTGGTAAAATTTACCTTGTCTTTAAGACTTTAAACACTTTCTGGCGGTGGCTTGATGTCGTGATGATGGTCAGAATATAACATCCGCGAGTCAGTGTAGCCATGGGCATATTGGTGACGTTTCCGGTAATCCGAAGGCTGATCAGCAGCCTTCCGGTTAAGTCGGTAAGGCGGGCTAAGGCCGGATTGGAACTCGTAATTGTTGAATCCGAACTAATGGTCAGCTGATCCGTTACCGGATTCGGAAAGATTGTAAACCCGGTAGCCGTTGAAGGAATAGGTATTACATAAGGAATCTGGCTGCCTTTAAGATAGTTGAGTCCCCCGGAGAAGTTGCCGACAATGAAATCAAGGATGCCGTCGTTATCAAGATCGGCAGTAGCCACGGCTGTCCGCATCCCAAATGACAAATTTCCAAATGGAGAATCAATTGTTGGAAAATATCCATTCCAGTTTCCGTCAATGGGACCATAACAATGGATGGTTCCCAGGCCGCTTGCACAGTATAAGTGCGTCACACCCTTACCCTCTCTCACAAAATGAGGTATGCTGTTGCCAAGATATAATTCCTGATCCGACACATTTACATGACCAACTGAATCTGTTACAAGTGTGAATTGAGGATTTATGAGGGTGCCGGCAATTTTATACCAACTGATCTGTCCGTCTGATTTTCCACAAAACAAATCCAAACGTCCATCGTTGTTCGGATCAAAAAGCTGGGGAGCACTTTCGGTGCCTACTTTCAAATTACCCCAGTTATCGGTAACGAGATAAAAGTCGGGTGGACTGCCTTTGGGAGCCCTGTTTTTAAGCAACAAAAAGGAGCCGTCATTTTTTCCTACCACTACCTCTAACTGTCCGTCTCCGTCAATGTCTCCGACCGTTGGAATCAGCGAAGTGAGCTTTAAGGAAGATAACCCGGCAACATCTTCATTCATCAGTGTAAAGGCAGGATTGGTCTTAGTTCCTGTATTTTTGAAATAGGCGATAGAACCGATGAAGTCGCAATTGACATTGGTGTATTGATCACGGGTACAGCCATTCCAGCTACCCCAGTTACCAACGAGCAGGTCGTCGAGTCCGTCTCCATCCAGATCGACCAATACGGGGTAAGCGCCCGAACCCAAATCAAGCATATCGCTTTGGAGAAAGTTTTTGGAATAGAGGGTAAATTTGGGAACACTGCTGGTACCGGTATTCAGATATAACCAGACACTGTTTTTGTTAACGCTTTTATTGATATTCGGATCGAAAGGAGAAACAAGCAAATCTTTCAGACCATCGTTATTGACATCGTAAAGTGCACATACCGGAAACTGAGGGACGTGAATGGGATTATCCTTACTGGGGAAAGTAGAATCTTTGGCTACAATGAGTGCATCTGAAGGAGTTCCGCCATTTACCAGTAAGGCAATATCGGGATAATTCACGTCACCCAGTAAAATCGATTTATTGCCACTATTGTTGATGTCGAGCGCCAGAAAAGTAGATCCGTTGTGCTTGGGCTCGGTAGTCGGCGTACCCTCACTTTTTGCTTTGGTTCCCGAAGGGCACTGGTTTAAAAGGACCTGGTTGCTCTCAGTGCTGACTTCAAATCTGCCCCAACATTGGGAAGATCGAACGAATTCCAGTGCGGATAGATTACCATATCTTTCCATCGACATGTTGCGGTGCATTTCAACATATCCTCCGAATACATCAAAGACCAGGATATCTAAATCCCCATCCCCATCAAAGTCGGCAATTGCCGGATAGACGACATTGGTTGCCGGAATCTGGGAATAAACCGTTCCATAGAGCGATTGTAAAACTGGTGTGGGCTGCGGACTAAAAGAAAGTTTCGTGGTGGAGGTATTCCGGTACACCTTGATTCCCGAAGGATAACGGAATGTAAATATGTCTTCCTTACCGTCATTGTCATAATCGGCCAGTTCCATCCAATGTTCCATTTTAGGAAATGCCGGGGCATACTGAGGAGCATATTCAAACTTGATTTCTCCGGGACCACCTTTATTCAGGAAAGGGAGTACGCGGTATCCATGTCTGTCGAAAATGACCAGGTCTTTTTTCCCGTCCATATCCAAATCAACAGAGCCAAACTGGCAGCTGTTGAGGCCACCTACCCATGGCATCG
>JAUZOX010000053.1 GCA_030706265.1 Bacteroidota bacterium
CAGTGTGCTGATGCCGTACCACTGGGGCAGCCACGGACAATCTATTATAAAACCCGTTGGTATCTTTCCGCTGTATTCCCCACTGATTACTTTATTCAGCGTTTCCCATTGTTGTTCAGTCATAAATTCTAAATTGAAAAACCATATAAAACTGAATGTCAGAGCTTTTAAAAAATTTGACAAGCCATAACAAAGCTATTAATTATTCGGATTTTGACATAATTTTTAAAAATAATAAAATCGACAGACAATTTATTAAAGAGCCAAACCACATAGCAAGGTCTTTTTACAAAGATTGAGTTAACCTTTAGCAATGTTTGAGGAGTGTTGTTCCCGAAAAATAAATAATCATTCTTTTCAGTATACCAACATGAAAAAGCTGGTTTCATATTCCTGATCCTTTTTCAAGAGCTAATAGGTTTAAATATTATCAATATCACATCGCTACTTTATCTGTTTTGTTTATAGTCTTTTACTTTTTAAGAGCTTTCACCCATCTTAAATAGCACATTTTTGTATATGGATATATTTCAGATTATGAAAATTCTATCTTTGCAATCAATCTATTTTCCGCCACTTTTCTCCAACCATACTAACTAATGATATCTAATACCGGTCTCTTTTCTTTAAAAAACAACTACGATTCAGCAATTGCGGGGCTCATAGGGGCACTGTTGGTTCTTCTGTTTACAAAACACGGTGGCATCGGTTTGGAACCCGATTCGATTGTTTATCTAAGCACAGCCCGTAACATTATTCATGGCGGAGGGTTCTTTGAATTTGAGGATATCCCTATGACCGATTTTCCAATCGGTTATCCCGCTTTCCTCAGTTTTGTGCTTTTCATAACCAATACCGACATTTTGCAATGTGCCATTTTCATCAACATGGCCTTGTATTTTTGTCTCATTTACATCAGTGGCGGCATCATCAATCATATTGCAACAAAAAACCGATGGATTAAGATACCTTTCCTTTTTTTAATCGTCTTCAGTCCGGCCCTTCTCAGCCTTTATACGATGTTGTTGTCGGAAACATTGTTTCTGGTCATGTGCCTTATGTTTTTTATGGCTCTTCATCAATACGGCAAGAAGAAGACGATCCTTGCATTAGCAGTTGTTGCGACAATTGCCGGCTTATCTTGCATTGTCCGATATGCAGGTGTGACCCTGCTTGGAGCAGGCGGTCTGATGATATTGCTTGACCGCAGATTGCAAATGCGAAAAAAGATCGGACATCTGGCTCTCTTTGGAGCCATCGGGATCTCTTTCCTGACGGCCAACCTTGTCAGGAACTACCTGATAACAGACCAACCGATGGGCGACAGGGAAAAAAGTCTCACCTCTTTGTTTCAAAATATTCAAAACTATGCCTGTGTTTTCAGCAGATTCTTCCACTATCAAGGTTTTCCAATGACTTTTGTCATCCTGATTGCCATTTCTTTCTTTATTTTCCATATCTATCTCCACTTCATCCACAGTTACAAAGTCAGCCGTTGCTACAACTATTGGAATATCTGTGCAACTTATTTTATCATCTATTCTTTATTTATCATTTTATCCGCCACCTTCTCAAGGTTCGAAACCCTTGACGTACGTTTATTATCTCCCCTCTTTTTGCCATGTCTTCTACCCTTCTCTTTTGTAATCACCTGGATGATTTCCAGACAAAAGGGATTGAAAAAATATAGTCTTATTTCACTTGTTGTAATGCTATTCGGCGTAATCATCTTTTTACAATACCGTGATGACAGAAAAGCATATCTTATTGCAAATGAGTCTGGTATTCCCGGATATGCTGAAGATTGCTGGAAGGACTCGCCAATTCTGAATTACATCAAAAACAATCCGAAAAGATTTAAAGACAACCCAAGAATATATTCGGATGGCAATGAGGCCGTGTATCTTTTTACCGGACTGAAAGCTGAAATTGTCCCACATGTGGAATCCGATAGTGAAAATTCTGATTTTATGGAAGACCAGCAAAACGAAACCTATTTGGTGTGGTTTTATGAAAATGCGGACCCGGAGCTGGTAAGCCTTAAAACATTGCTGAAAAAGAATAAATACAAAAAGTTAATCTCCTCGCCCGAAGGATGCATCTATTATCATCCGGCACCCACTGAAAATCAGTCTTTAAATTAAAATGTTGATCCGATTATATTTGGAATCTCCCCCGGCAGATAAATTGTTTAAATTTGCAGTTGGTATTAACTAAATGCAAAAATCCATGCGCCCATTTGTCTCCCGATTTACTTTCTTATTAGGTTTATTGCTTGTCCTGACCGGTGTTGCACTTAATCTGGAAGCAAAAACCACGTTGGCATCTGTTTTGGTATTAACCGGCCTGGTTGTCACTTTAGTATCCTTATATTTTCTGCGTCGAAAGACAAAAGTTGAAACGGTGGAAGATTATCCCGAACCCGCCCCTGAAGACTTTGAAGAAGATGATCAAGACGATATTTACCCGGCAGAAGAACAGAGAAAAAAATAGGTGCTGAATTGATCAATCCCGAAACCATACAAACCGTAATCGAAACTGCCCGTATTGAAGAGGTAGTGAGTGATTTCGTGTCCTTAAAAAAACGGGGTGCGAATTTATGGGGGAACTGTCCGTTTCACAATGAAAAGACACCTTCATTTTCGGTTTCACCTGCCAAAGGCATCTTTAAATGTTTTGGCTGTGGAAAGGCGGGAACTGCAGTGGGTTTTGTGATGGAGCATGAAAAACTTACTTTTCCGGAAGCCATCCGATATCTTGCCCACAAATACAACATCGAGGTTGCGGAAGAAAAGCAGACCGACGAGCAGATTCAAGCCGTCAATGAACGTGAAAGTTTAATGCAGGTATCTGCCTTTGCCCAAAAATATTTTTCAGTTCAGCTCCTTCAAACCGATGAAGGAAAATCCGTCGGGCTGTCTTATTTCCGTGAGAGGGAGATCACCGATGAATCCATCGCTAAATTCCAGCTGGGTTATTGCAACAGCAGTTGGGACGACTTTACAAAACACGCACTGGCAGAAGGTTACAAGCTTGAGTTTCTGGATAAGACAGGACTGACCATCGTAAAGCCGGATGAAAAGAAACAGTTTGACCGGTTTCGCGGTCGGGTGATGTTTCCTATTCAAAACCTTACAGGGCGCGTCATTGGTTTTGGAGGCCGCATCATGTCGTCTGACAAGACAAAGGCCAAGTATATCAATTCTCCTGAGTCGGAAATCTATAACAAAAGCCATACGCTTTATGGGATATTCCAGGCCAAGAATGCAATAGTCTCCAGCAATAATTGCTTTTTGGTAGAGGGTTATACTGATGTGATCTCTCTGCATCAGGCCGGTATTCATAATGTTGTGGCTTCATCGGGCACTTCCCTGACTCACGATCAGATTAAACTCATCCGCAGATTTACTCCAAATATTACGATTCTCTATGATGGAGACTTTGCCGGCATCAAGGCTTCATTCAGGGGCATCGACATGATTCTGGAACAGGGGATGAATGTCCGAATTGTTCTCTTCCCCGACGGAGAAGATCCGGACTCATTTGCCCGTAAACATCGGTCTCAGGAAGTCATTGATTTTATTGATAAGGAAGCATCTGACTTTATCACTTTCAAAACCAATCTGCTGCTGAGCGAAACCGGAAAAGACCCTATCAAAAAAGCAAACCTGATTAAAGAAATCGTTCATTCGATCACCTTGATTCCCGATAAGATCGTCAGAACGGTATACATCCGCGAATGCTCTTCTATCCTCAATATTGAAGAACAGGTATTGAATACCGAGGTGAACAAACTTTTGCGCCAAAAGGTTTTAAAGGAAAATCATCTGGATCCCCAAACCATTCCTGAACCGGAGCAGGATCAAATACAGACTGAGCCGGAAAAACAGAAAGAAGAAAATGATGCTGAAGGTCAGGAACGTGAAATAATCAGGTTATTATTGACCTATGGAAATGATGACATCTTTTTTGAACATGAGGATGAATTCAAACAAATAGAACAGATCCCGGTGAAAGTTGCTCTGTTTATCGTGAACGACTTATCAAAAGACGAAATTACTTTTGAGAATCCGGTTTACCAGTTCATTTACGAGGCCTATCTGAAAGCGCTCAATGAAGAAACTTTCCCGGACAAGTTGTTTTTTCTCAACCATAATGACACTACAGTTTCTTCAACAGCCGTTGAACTGTTGTTTACCAAATACGAAGTCACAGCATCCGGATGGGAAAAAAACAACATTTTTGTAAAAGAAGAGTCTGACAGACTTAAAGTGGTCGTAGAACACTCGCTTTTAGCCATGAAGGCACGAAAAGTTGAACATATGCTGGATGAATTGCAGCAAAAACTGAAAATAGAAACCGATGGTGATGAAATGTTGATGCTGCTGCAACAATTTCAAGCGTTGAAGTCTATCAGCATGCAGATACAAGCTGAACAACTGGGAAGAGTTATCACCAAATAAAGATCCGGCAAATGCCTTACCACTTTCCACCAAAATCCATTACACAATTATACTCATAAAGACTGCGATGCGGTTGTATTGCCACACCCACAAATCCTAAATCCTGATTGAGTATGTTTTTCCGGTGACCCAATCCCGATTCCCCTTTATCGATTAAGAGTCCCAATGCAATTTCAAGCGTATTTCTGCGCCCATAATAACAGTTTTCAGCAAAAGTTCTGTAAGCATTCTTTGCTTTATTAAACCGGCTATTAAATCCATTATGCCCCATGGTCGCTTTCTCACCCGAAACCTTTGCATGTGTATACGCAAGCTGATACAACAATCTGTCTGCTATTAAGGGGGAAATCGACCTTTGGCTTTCTAACGTCTTAACCAGTGATTTAACAAAACGATCGGTCTTAATATTATTGAAATCCAGATAAGGATCAAGTATGGTTTGAACAAACAAGGGTCCATTTATTCTGGCCAGATTACAAATGAAAACGACCTCCTTCTCATCCTGATCCATAAAAACAACATCACTTCCGACACCGGCTTCATCTAGTTGGTTCTCAGACCAGCTCTTCAAAAGATTTTCCCGACTGATTATTTGCTGGCCAAAGGAAAACTGAGCAGTTAAGAGCAGAATAAAAATAAAAATTATGCGCTTCATATATAAAGCATTAAGTACGCTATGTGACCTCATTTGGTTTTTAGTAAGCATCTCTTATTTTAAACTTAAAAGCAAAAGTCATACCCTTAGTCAATATTGGGCTGGTCCGGGCAAAGATAAATTGCTTCAATTTCTCTGTCATGCCAAAAAATTATAATTATGCCGGGAAGCGACCAATCCCTATGAATTCTGAGTAAATTCGCCGGTAGAAAATATTAGTATAAAAGGTCTTTTATGAACCGAGCATACTTGCGAGCTCCATACGACCTATTTAATCAAATTATTAACGTATGAAAACTCCCGCATACTTGCAAAAAGGGGACAAAATAGCCCTGGTGGCTCCTGCCCGAAGCGTTAGCATTGAAGAACTGAATCCGGCGATAACACTTTTTGAAGAATGGGGGCTGCAAGTCATTCTGGGGGAGAATCTGTTTAAAGTTCACAACCAGTTTGCAGGCACGGACGAAGAGCGGGCTGCCGATTTTCAAAAGATGCTCGATGATCCTGAGATCAAGGCCGTCATTGCTGCACGGGGTGGTTATGGAGCGGTCAGAATCATCGACTTACTCAACTTCGAAAATTTTGTTCAGCAACCTAAATGGATAGTGGGATACAGCGACGTCACAGTTTTGCATTCCCACGTTCATACCCGTTTTAGTATTGAAACGCTCCACGCAACCATGCCGATCAATATCTTTACCAATCCGAATAATGAGTCCATTGAGAGTTTGCACGACACGTTGTTTGGAAGAGCTCTTTCATATCAAATTCCGACGGCCCCCTTTTCGAGAGCAGGGGAGGGGAGAGGTGAAATAATCGGGGGAAATCTCTCCATTCTATACAGTCTGATCGGTACTGAATCAGATATCAAGACCGATGGGAAGATCCTCTTCATCGAAGATCTGGATGAATACCTCTATCACATCGACCGGATGATGCAAAACCTGAAACGTTCGGGAAAATTGAATTATCTGTCAGGACTCATTATTGGTGGAATGACCGAGATGAAAGACAACACGATTCCTTTTGGTTCAACTGCCGAAGAGATTATCCTTGATATCATTGCGGAATACGATTATCCGGTTTGTTTCGGTTTCCCTGCCGGACACTTGGATGATAACCGCGCAATCATAATGGGGCGTAAGGTCAAGCTGAACGTTAACGACGAATTGTCAGAACTCATTTTTGATAAGGCATAAAAAAAGGCGCAAAAATCTGCGCCCTTTTTATACTTTTATTTCACATATTCATCCATTACCTGATTGAGACTTCGCTGGCATACCTTGCAGTAAATCATATGGCGGGAGTACATGATGCAATCCAGCTGAGGTCGATATAAACCCTTTGGATTATATCCGGCACCTTCAAAGGCTCCAACTTTATCCTTGTATTTTTCCTTTGCAAAAAAAGTATCCTCTGCCTTCTGTTGTTTATCAAATAAAGCCTCCATCACTGTCTCAGGCAGCAAAGCTGCACGAATGCTATCGCGTGTTTTCTGAATTTTATATTCAAACTTGTCAAATTCATCTTTGTTCCATGGAGTGGGTAGGGGAGTGCCTGCTTCGACCAAATCCTTCCATTTCAGTTTGTCCTTATCAAACATAGCGGTAATATTGGGTTCCCAGGGTTCAACCGTTACCTTGGGGATTTCATAAGAAACCGCCGAGGTATAATATTCATCGGCAAGAGCGGCCATATGGTGCCCCAGCTCATGAATCATGATATAATTGGCGTACTTGTTATCCACTGAAACCGTCGTGTAGAGGCCATATATTCCACCTCCTCCATAGGTTCTTTCATTGACAAGGATGATCATAAAATCGTATGGAACTGCTGATGCAACATCCCGAATTGTCTTATTGTCATAAGTGAGGGCATAACGTTCAGAGTCAAAACTGCTGTAATGAACGGATAGGGGAGTCCTCTTGTAAACATGGAGATGGGGTTTGGTTACACCTGATGTTTTGGAAGGAGTTTCAACCAAACGGACATTGAAATCCTTGATTCTCGATTTAAAAGGCTCGGCATTGAATAATGCGCCGGTAAGGCGTTTAGCATCTTTTCTGAACTTTTCCATTTCAGCCCCGGTGTATCCATCACCCAGAATTACCAGATCGATTTTTTCTGCAGCCGGACCGTTTTCCATCATCACATCCACTTTGTTAGTATGGATCATTTCTGCCGGATTGACCTGCCGTGATGCAGGATCGATATCTGTAGACCAGATGGCTGCAAACTTGTTGCTTGCATCCCGCTTCTTGACAATAACCGTCACCGGCTTCAGCGGCCAGGGGAAACGAAGCGATTCATGAAAGGTGCCCCATTGTGTCTTGGCTTCGGGAACACTTTGCCATTCACTGAATACATTGGAGAACCCCCTCGAATAAAGCAAAACTTTTGATGCCTTATCTATTACTTCAAAGAAATAAGGTCCACGTTCCAGCTTATCTATCAACTTCGACTTATTTCCCGGCCAGTTTCCATCATTTACCGTCTGGTCTACAGCAAAATGTTCCTCCTGGGCAGTCCCTGAATGAAAATAATCCAGACGCATGGTCTTATTCGTGAAATAACGATCAAATTCTACATTCCCTTTGTTGACAACGGTAATGTTTTGAGGTGATCCGGCATCCTTATTTTGAGGTGCCTGGCGATTTGAGTTACACGATACCATGGTAATAATAGCAAGTAAAAGTATTAATCTGCGGTTCATGTCTTTTAAAGTTAAAAAGTTTTGATGAAGGTACGCAGAATTTCCTATTTCGCGACTATGATTTCCTGAGATTGTTGATTCCTGAAAATAGTCAGTTTTACCTGTTGCGACCACGCCTCGGCACCATAATAATCAAGAAACTCCTTTACCGTATTAATCTCATTTCCATTGACTTTTAATATGACGTCCATCGGTTGGATACCAGCCTTTATCAAAGGCGATTTGGCATCCAGGCTGACAATCAAGACTCCCGTTTCTTTGCTCATTCCGGTTGCCGATATTTCGCTCAACCCACTTAACTTTTTCAACTTTGCTCCCCGCCAATCGGTAGTTTGAACCGGATTATCGGAAGTATTTGAAGACCTCAGTACAGGAATCCCGGGCTGTTTTGCAAGGGCTTTTAATTTCGGCGTCATGACACCAAATTCATTCATTGAGAAGTTTTTAAACCCAACAGCTATTGCCGGTGATTCTTTCTTCACGCTAAAATCGCCTTTTGCAGGATTCACAAAAAGAGGATCGCCTGCAGCCGAATGCTGGTCGGTTCCATTGGCACGAGCCTTTAAAAGCGCCGAAGTATCCGGAAACAGGTTGAAGTCAACCTTGTTTCCCCAGTCCTCGATGCGAATAGGTTTGAAAGGAGAACAAACAATATTGTTGAAGAACTCGCCTTGTGAATTTTTAAACCACACATGAGGATGGAACGAATTATTTATCAGGATGTTGTTATAGGCTTTCCGGTTAAATCCTTCCCTGAGTTTCAGTCCTCCGCTCAGGCACAGGTTATTGTAAATAAGATAGTTTGACGAACCGTCATCAAGGTCAATATCCCAGCCCTTGTCACAACGCATCCTATTGTCGTGAATTCTTGTGGGTTTATACGCATCAGCAAGTACAAGCCCGGGATGTGCTGCAACCAGCTTGTCCATCTGGCCCCGGTTAGGCAGCCAGTAACGATCACGCCCCCATGAATTGAATGAGCCATGATCTCCCGTTTCCAAAACCGTGTTAAACACGTCATTATAGCCGATATCGTGACCGCCCCAGGTACCATCACACACATTGATGCCTGCACGTGGGACATCATAAATTGAATTATGGGTGATCGTGATTTCGGAAGCCATGCTCAGGTTGATGCCTGCCGATTGCTTTTCAATTTGTCCGATATCATGAATCAGATTATCGGTAATGGTACAGAGTGCGGGATAATCAGGTGTTTTGGGGCCAACTGCTGTATCCATTTCTGCGAACGACACAAATTCCCGGTATTCAAAAGCAGGCGACCTGACCGCCTTTGGATCCCCGACAAGATTGACCCCGGTAGCCCCTGCGCCGTGAATATGATTCCGGGCGATCAATACATTTCGGTTGTAGTTGTTGATAAATATGGCATTTCCGCCAGGGGAATCGAATTCGCAATCGGTCACCGCCACCTTTTCTGCACCTTCAATCATCAAAGCCCCCTGCCGGTATATGGCCCAGTCGCTTCTCAACAACTGCTCCTTTGTCTTCATGAAGGTTCGAAGGGTATGCATGAAGGTGATGCCGGAAATGTTCACATTGGATACCGGCTTTTCCCGTGTTCCTTTCAGGTTCAGGATGTTTTCCAGGACCGGAACTTCAACGACCGCTTTTGAAAGGTCGACCCCCTGAACAGGTTTATAATATAAAATTCCTTCCGTTCGATCATAAAACCATTCACCCGGTGCATTGAGTTCTTCGAATACATTTTCGATGAAATTAAATTTGGGATGAAAGCCATTATTGTTGCGGTTCATTTGGTAACCGCCCGTCAGAACCGGCATCCCGTTTTCATCCACCTTGTCGATCACGAAATGATAACTTCCCCATAGACCCGAATGCATCCTGTGTATGAAAGCGCCTTCAGGATGCTTATATTTTTTCAATCGTTCGGGGCTGATTGCATCTGCCGCATAACCATGCCAGGGGAGGACGTTCAGATCATAATCAGGATAACGCGCCAATATCTGAGCTTTTCCGTTGATAAAAAGCTGGTCAAATGATTTCCCGGGTTGCAGCTTTGCCTTCATGATGCCATCCCGGTAGGGTTCCCATTTCAGGTTGAGTCTTTCACCTCCTGAAATGATTACTTTTTCATTGTTGTAAGCCGTGATCTGCAACGATCCTTTTCCCGTTGAGGTCTCTTCCGGGGTAATCACCAACGGCTTATCAATGTAATATGTGCCCTGACGCAGCAAGATTGAAACAGGTTCATCCGCCTTCCCGGTCCTGACCGTTCTTACTTTTTCCAGTGCCCTGTCGATTGTGGCGAAAGGAGCGTCCTTACTCCCCGTTGCTTTATCATTTCCATTGGGAGATACAAAAACTGAAATGCTATTTTGTGCGAAAAGGCCCGATGGGATAAGCGCCACCATCAAAATAAATCGAAATACAGATGTATGCATATTCTGAAAATTAGAAAATCCAATAGTGACACACCGGACCAAATCAGCCATAAAGCAAAAAAGACCGGTACAAATACCAGTCTTTTCCGAGGTTTCGAGCGGATTCGAACCGCTGTACGAGGTTTTGCAGACCTCTGCCTAGCCACTCGGCCACGAAACCATGATCGTTTGGGGATGCAAAGGTAACCAAAAATTACAATTCTGCAACTTTCCTATGCCGAAAGATTGGAAATAGCCTTCAAAC
Source organism: Bacteroidota bacterium (assembly GCA_030706265.1). Taxonomy (GTDB): domain Bacteria; phylum Bacteroidota; class Bacteroidia; order Bacteroidales; family Cfx3-03; genus Cfx3-03. Next base: position 10,502 of record JAUZOX010000053.1, read on the forward strand.
AATCCGGACAAAGGCATCCGTCATAAAAATCTTCAATCCTTTTCAATGCATTGTCATCGAGACTGATCTCATAACACCAGCATTTACCGTTAACCCCACACCCAAATTGTTTTCCACATTTGGCACAGTGTTTTATTTCCTGGGTTTTATCTGCTGACTTTTTGCAACCATTCATGC
>JAUZOX010000530.1 GCA_030706265.1 Bacteroidota bacterium
ACCTTGCTGTCACGGTTGCAGAACAAAGGCCTGTGCGTTTTAAGCTCGTAATAACGTGTCCAGATGGGAGGTGCCGTTGAATCGGTCACTGCAACCTTATCGGTAACGGAAACGCGGAAAGGGGTAACCATTCTGGGAGCCGGAATCGTTTTTACCCGGGTATTGTAAATCTTTGAATCCTGAAACCAGGCAACTGCATTTTGGATCACCCCGATAATTTCTTTTGAAGGATGATCAATGCTCATCAAAAACAGAACCAGACCGGAACTTTCGCCATTGCAGATACTGGCTGGCTCAAACTTTCGTGCCCAGGCAGGTTGAAGGCTCACCTCATCGTATTGCTGGCACCAGGCGGTGGGTTTCCCGGCATCGTTAATCTGGGTCTTAGCAATACACTCTAAACCTTTATTGAAGGCAATCCTGATCTTCTTGCGATGGCTGTCATCCACAAAAGCATATTGGGGCTTTCCATCCAGAATGTCTTTCAGCAATTGCATGATGCCTTCAATTACGCCGTCATTGTAAGTAATACAACGACTATAGTTTTTTTCGAGCGGATAATATTGTGGCCATCCTCCATTTTGATATTGAGCCTGCAAGATGTAATCCAATCCTTTTTGAGCCGCAGCCTTGTATTTCCCGTCTTTGGTTGCCGTATAGGCTATCGCCAGTGCTGCAACCTGGGTATAGGTGTTCCCATTGTCGAAAGTCGTATTTAAAATGCCTTTGGCGGCTCTGACCGTGTCTTTTTGCTTATCGGTGAGGATGGCGAAAAAGTCATAGTTCTTGGGCCAACCGCCATTGTTCTTTTGGAAGAGGACCATGTTATCCACAATATTTCTGATCTCGGTCGGGTTATATCGTGGATGCCCCGGCAGGGCATTGATCATGTTGCTTTTGTCCCATATGGAATACCAATGGCCGGTATTGTCATTAAACGGTTTGGGATCTATTGAAGTGAAGTTTTGAGCCGGTGTCGTTTTCTGAGCATGGGTAGGCTGAACCGAAAGCATCAGCATGATGACAAACAAAACATTGAATGCATAAAAAGCTTTATCCCGTAAGGCAGTGTGTTTCATGGTAAAAAAGATTGGTTAGAAAATACAAAAATAGCTTTTTATGTGTATGCTTTGTGGATTGTAAAATTAGTGCAACAAGGTAAGTTAAAGTAAAATATTGCGTGTGCCATAAATAAAGTCAATAGCATCCTCTATTTCCAATCAGGCAAATATCGACGATCGGTAAATTTACGCGTCCAGGTTGGATAAAGACAAGGATAGCTGCGCATTCTGCAGTTCTTGAAAATAAGCCTGTCGTTGATGGAAGACAGCGCCAGGGCTTGAGGCTCCATGAGGTAATTGATAGGGCTGAGTTTCTTATTTACAGGATTGATTTAGCGGTAGTCTGACAAGCATAAGGTTTCGCAAACAAACTTGGAATCAATAACCCAGCTCTCTCAACCATGTATCCACTATCGGCATCCACAGGTCGGTAGAAATCGGGTTGTGTGTTAAAGCAATAGAATGTTTGCCATGCGGGAAAATATGTAACGAGGCATTTACATTCTTTTCTCTCAGGGCAATGTACATCATGGCACTGTTAAACGAAGGCACTGCCGGGTCATCGTTGGCCTGCATCAACAGTGTCGGTGGCGTCTTGACAGTCACATGCAGATTCGGAGAAAATTTATCGATCATCTCTTTGCTCGCATTTTTGCCCAGCAGATTGTCGCGCGAACCTTTGTGTGCATAAGGATCGGCAAGAGAAATTACCGGCGATAAAAGGATCATAAAATCAGGACGAAACGAGTATTTAGCTATTGAATCACTGACTTCGGTAAAATCTTCTGTGTAAACGCCCAGTGAAGCCGCCAGGTGACCTCCTGCCGAAGTACCGAAAACACCGATTTTATCCGTATCGTAATGATACTTTGCTGCCAGCGCTCGCATGATCTTTATAGCTCGCTGGCCGTCTTGTAACGGCGCCAATTCAGAGTGAATCACATCGGGACTTTGTGGCAAACGGTATTTCAACACGAAAGCCGTAGCACCCAAAGTATTGAAATACTTGGCTATCTGTGAACCGCTCACTACATTTGCTTCACGTGCATAACCACCTCCGGGAATCACTAATACTGCAAAATTCCGGTTTTCCTCTTTCGACGGGGTATAAACCTCAATATCCGGTTGACCTACAACATACACACGTTCGTTGTCAATGCTATCGCGTAATTGGAGCCCTTTACTGTTGGGCATTGTCCCTTTATCCCAAAGATAAAGAGGGGTCTGCGCCATTGCAACATCACATAGCAGCAGAGCCGCTAAAAGACTAATCACTTTAGTCATCTTATTTATGCAATTCATGGTATATAATCATTAGTGTTAGTGTCCGGTAAAAACTCAAATCTTTATTTAATGGATGTAAGTATTATAAATACGAACACAAGTTTTCAAAAATACTTGTTTTTCCCAAAGTAAGCTACTTTAAAAACAGCAGTAATTGTTCTTCCTTTCTGCCAGTCTTTGTCCGGATTTTCAAGAAAGTTGATCACATGAATGTAACACCGAAAGATAAAACGGAAAGAAGCTAAAACATATGGAATGGTTTTATAGGAGAAATAGTATGCTGTATTACAATTAGTGGTCATGTTAAAACCTGCTGACATAAAAAAAGCCAGTCGGTTGACTGGCTTGAGCGGAAAACGAGACTCGAACTCGCGACCCTCAGCTTGGGAAGCTAATGCTCTACCAACTGAGCTATTTCCGCATTCTTTTCATGTTTATAGGGTTGGTGCCTATAACGCTGCAAATATAGAAAGTTTTAATAATAATAT
>JAUZOX010000531.1 GCA_030706265.1 Bacteroidota bacterium
AATGTCTCCTGGTAGTTGGCGATATATCCATCGGCAACCAGCCATGGTACCGGCCTCATGCCATATCGAAGCGGATGAAGCACCACCTGGGGGGTGTAGCCCCAGTAACCTACCCCAACCACGACATCGGGTTTAAACCACTGGTAATACCACTCTTTTTCCTGTGACGACTCAAAATGAACAGCATGGACCTCAACTCCTATGGTCTGCAATCCCTTGTACAGCAAATCACCCTGTGTAGCCAATCCCCCCGGCGTAGGGGGATACTCATATAATAACAAAACCTTCATAAATCATGTGTTTACAGTTCACGGCATGACTTGAGCCCTTTTTTAATTTTCATTCGATAATAATTTGATTAAATAGGCCGTATGGAACTCGCATTGATGATTTTCATTGGTATTTGTGATCTCCAATCAGCTCGTTTCATACCGAATCGTCGTCAACTTTTATGCTTTCTTTTGCTTTCATTGGATCCGTATACTTGTAAAATGCCTCTGCATGGGGAGTTGTTTGTGCTTCCCAACTCTGTGTATCAAAGCCATATGTTTCGGTGATGAGCCTGTATTTTTCCAGCCAGACTTCTTGCGAAAGCGGAAAATAAAGAGTGCCTGTTTCTATGGGCTTCGGAAAATAGGACTGCTTTCCGTCTTCATAAGCAAAGGCCCACAGTTCGCTGGCCGATATCTTCCCGGTTTCCCAAAGATGGATAACGGCCTTTCCCACCTCTTCATGCCTGACATGTCGTGTGTACTCTCCCCCAAAACTATGCGTGACCACCAGGTCATAATGTTTAGCTGGTAACAGCTTTAGAATGGCTCGTCCGACAATCCGGACATCCAACGGCACCTGATCGGGACCATCGTCGAGGTCACCCATAATACCCTCCGATCTCAGGGCTTCCAGTGATTTTAAAAAACGGGGAGCCCGGTCGCTATCGTTCTTCCGACATAGGCAAACGATAAAGCACTTCCATAACGGATTACTCAATATCGATCCGCCCGCCCATAATATTTCATCATCAGGATGAGCAACGATGATGGCTACACTCTTTGAGGATAACTGTAACATCGGCAAAAAATATTCTTTCTCTCCCGGCATATCGAATGCCCTGATAATTTAATCTTCAATCCATAAATACCTTAAACATTCCTTTCTCAATAATTGTTATACGTTTCACTAAAAACTTTTTCAATTATTGATATTAAGCAATATCAATTTTACAATCAAGCTTTTAGTATCAGGTATTTCAAACGACAGGCCATGGAAAGATGATTACATGCGGGAAACTGATCAGTCCATCTGGGCAGATTTACCTTTATTCCTGAAGGAAATGCTCAAAGTGGACATGATTGCATTTTAAGGTGTGTTTTGAAAAACGTTGAAAACCATTAAGAGAAAGGAGTTTGTCATGAGGCTCAACTGGGTTAAAGTCATACCGGAAACCTATACTGCAATGAAGGCGATGGAAAGTTTTCTCGAACGAAGCAAACTGGAGACCAAATTGAAAGAGTTGGTTAAACTGAGGACTTCCCAAATCAATTGCAGTGAATACTGTGTCGAATTACACAAAAAGGAAGTCCTGGCTTCAGGCGAAAGCAGTGAAAGGATTGAATCCCTTGCCGACTGGCGTAATTCATTTTTGTACACCCCCAGGGAAAGGGCGGCCTTAAACTGGTGCGAATCCTTAACACTGATAGCCCAGAGCGGGGCCCCCGATGCTATTTATGAAGAAGTGGAACGACTCTTTACCCCCGAAGAAATTGTGGAATTGACATTTGTGATCATTACAATGAATGCATGGAACAGGTTAAGTGTCGGATTCAGGACAGAAGTCGGAAATTATGCCTTGCCAAGATACAGATAAGCAAGCTGATTCACAGTTACTTATTCTTTAATGTAGGTATGTTGTATGTAGCCGGGGGCCCCAATAAAGCAGGGCCCCTGATTTTTTTCATCCAGGAATTGCCTCACCTCTCTTAAAAGTGTATTTTTAACCATCCATAAAATCACATTGTCTTTTATGAACCGAGCATGTTTTGAAAACACGAACACAGGTGCAAATCTCACATGCGAGTTCCATTTGATTGATTTAATACAATTTATTCACAAATGAACCGAATAGGATTAATCGGTGGCATGGGGCCTGAAGCCACACTGGATTATTACAAAAGAATCATCGATGCGTTTAAAAACGGAAAAAACGATTTCAACTATCCGGAAATCATCCTGTACAGCATCAATCTATCCCTGTTTATGGCCTTCATGAGGAAAGGCGAATACGATAAGGCGACCGATTACCTGGTCGAAAAGATCGAAGACCTTCGTAAGGCGGGTGCCACATTTGCCGCCCTAAGCGCCAATACACCCCACCTGTTGTTTGACCGCATCCGTTCCAAAACAAACCTTCCATTGATCAGCATCATTGAAGCCACCTGTGAAGAATGCATCACAAGAGGGGTAAAAAGGCCCGGGCTGATTGGAACCGGATACACGATGAACGGGACGCTGTTCCAGGATGTGTTCACCAAACACGACATCGAAGTCATCGTTCCGGAAAAGCAAGACCGCGAATGGGTCAACCATAAACTGTTCACCGAGATTGAATTGGGCGTATTCAAGGATGAAACCCGGCAGGGACTGATCAGGGTCACCGAAAAGATGATCCGTGAACAAAAAATAGATTCCCTGATCCTGGGCTGCACTGAATTCCCCCTTATCCTCACCGAACCCGAATATGCCGGCATCCCGATGCTCAATACCACCCAGATCCATGTAGATGCCATCGTGAAATACTGCAAG
>JAUZOX010000532.1 GCA_030706265.1 Bacteroidota bacterium
AACCCCAAAAGATTATTTTAAAGAAGTTTACAACGAATACATTGAGCGAAGGAATACCATCATTTCGGCACTTAACAAGATCGATGGCGTCTATGCCCCTCTGCCCAAAGGCGCTTTTTATTCGTTGGTCCATTTACCTGTCGATGATAGCGACAAGTTCTGCCAATGGCTGCTTGAAGAATTTAATTACGAGAAACAGACCGTCATGCTTGCCCCGGCATCCGGATTTTATGCAACACCCGGTTTGGGCTTGAACGAAGTACGCATCGCTTACGTCCTTAAACGTGAGGATTTGATCAATGCTGCAAAATGCCTTGAAGAAGCGTTGAAAGTATACCCCGGACGGGTAAAAAAATAAAGAAATCCGGATAAAAAAAAGTCGTTGCAGCTTCTTATCGATAAGCTGCAACGATATTTCTTTTCATGGAAGGATAGGGAAAGAGATCGGCCATCTCCCCTGAATAATAATACTCATATGCCAGCAGACCAAAGCTGTATTTCTGTCCTTTCACATCAATCGTGGACCCTCCGACTTGGGGATCGGGTTTGGGAATTGAATATTTAAATCCGACATTATATAAGGTTGCCATGATTTCAGGCCGGTCGGTCAAGTCATATCCAGCCCGCTTCCATTGGGTGTCAATCTGTTTGATACAGAGCGCCGAATAAAGGTAGGCGTAATAATGGTTCTTGATGTCGGTGATGCGCTCAAAGCGTTCTTCATCCGGATTACCCGTTTTGAAGTCCAGCAGGTGTTCATATGCTTTTCCGGGATAAAATACGGAAGAACGGTCGACCAGGTTATGCTCGATATTTTTTGCCGTAAAGTCTTTAATGCCGGTAACTCCCCATGAGAAGGTCATTTCGGAGGTCAGCATTTTCAAAGGTGCAATCCATTTTTTAAAGGCTTCGCGGCGTGAGTCAAAAAGCCGGATCTGCTCGGCAATGAGGACTGCACTGATCATCCTGGGACTGACACCCGTGATTCTTGCCACCGAGTCTATCACCCTGTAGTCTTTTGACACGGCTGCTTTCAACACGGGCCATTCCTCAATGGAACTCCACCAATACAGGTTATTCGGCTTTCCGTTGCTGCTATAGGTAAACATCTTTGCCCTGTCGGAAACCAGTTTGCCGTATTCCGCACTGTCTTTCATATGAATCCGCAAAGCATCAAGCATATGTTCAACAGTATGAACATCTTCTGTCCTGCGGTAATAATCCATGATGATCTGGGCATTCTGCGGATGCAAAACACCAAGGGTGATGATTTTATAATACGTCAGGTTTTTCTGGGCTTCAAGCTTGGCAGAATCGGAAAGCAAGGCATGGCGTTGACTGTCGGATAACGTCACATTCTGGAAATAACGATCATTGATATCTACTCCGCCCGGGTCATTGGTCAGTTTCAATTTCACCAACAGCCACGCCGTACAGAGACCAAACCCTATCAGTGCAAAACCATATATAAAAAATCTGAGAAAGATGACTTTCCAGGTTAATTGCTTGATTTTATTAAACATAAAAAAAGCGATCAAAAGTTTGCAAAGATACAAAAAAATACTTCCGATTATGAAATGAGCCTGTTTGAAAACACAAGCACTCACGAAAACATCCATGCAAGTTTCCTACGACCTGTTTAATCAAACTATGGTCGTATGAACAGATCAGTCATAATTTTCAAATGCTGAAAACAGTGGCTCTTGCCCACAGTGCATTAAACCATGATAATCAACCGGCAAACCGGAAGCATTAATTATCCAGACCGGCTTTATCACCCCAATCACAACGCATTAATAATAAATCACTTCACAATCCGGATGCGTTTCCTTGAAGCGGGCAACATCTCTTTTCGAAAGACTTGAATTATAACATTTCAATAATTTCAAACTTTTAACGGTTTCGAGTGAAGATAAATTTCCGACCCTGGTATTAAAAATCTCCAGTTTCTGCAAGGAGGTGAATGATTTCAAATATTTAATGGTTTTAATCTGTGTTCCTCCTGCCGCAAGAGTCTCCAAACCTTTCAGATTAGCCAGGACTTCAAGTGTCCTGACCTGTGTCCCTTCGATATTGAGTTCTTTCAAACCTGACATGGCTTTTAAGGGATCAAGTTCCCTGACCGGGTTGTTAGGACATTTCAGTATTTGAAGGTTCTTTTGGGTCACAAGTGGTTTGAGGTCGGCGACAAGCGTACCCGAGAATTCAAGCCGTTGGATACGGTCCAGCATTTTCAAAGGGGAAAGATCCGTAATTCTAAGGTTATCTTTAAAAACCAATTCCTTCAGATTCTGGATCTGATGCAGCTGTATGCGGTTTGGAACCGAGGCCGGATAGCCAAAGATGGTTTTCCAGTCGGCAGGTAAGTTGTTCCACCAATGTTGAAGCGTATCGGTCTGGTAGACGACAAGGCAATCGGGAATCGTATCACGCAGGTTCTCCTTGGCTTCTCTTGTGGCTTGCAAGCCATCCATTTCCAAAAGCTTCAGGTTGCTCAGTCCCTGAACAGGTTCCAGATCCGTCACCGGGAGCTTGTCCATGTTCAGGGTTTCCAGATTCTTCAAATTGCGAAGGGCTGAAATATTGGTAATCCGGGTTTCTGAAATATTGAGGTCGCTAAGGTCCAGGAGTTCTTTAATCGGTTCGATGGAAATAATTTGGGTGTTGGCAATATTGAGTGTCTGCAGGTTCATAAACTTTTCTACCGGATCGATATTCAGGATAAGCTGATTTCCGGAGATATCGACTTTGGTATTGGAAATAAGCGAATGCAAGTCCTCTTTTCCGGGATTGGCACCTATC
>JAUZOX010000533.1 GCA_030706265.1 Bacteroidota bacterium
CCCGGAGCAAATAAGCCTTGTTGATCTTTTCGTTCCACCATTGCTGGTCAGGATCTACCTGTTGAAAAGAGCAGATCTTAACGGCAATAGTGCCCGGCAGTGCATATCCTGAAGCAAGGAAGGATTTATCTTCAGCATAAACCTCGACCCATTCTCCTTCTTTTATTCCTTTATCCGCACGCTTAACGGCACCTGAAAAAATCCAGGGATGAAAACGACGAACGGCCTCATCATGGCCGTTCAGTAATATGATCTTACGATAGTTGCCCATTTCATTAATTTTGAACAAAGGTAATCAGAAACGACAATATCCTATAGGCTTTATCTGTTGAACAACAAACGTTCACCCCTCACCTGATCATTGAAGCTGCCATTTTCGTATACCAGTTGTCCATTGACAAATGTATGGGTTACTTTCGCATTGAAGGTCAAGCCTTCAAAGGGAGACCAACCGCATTTGTAATAGATATTTTCAGGGGCAACCGTCCAGGCAGCATTCATGTCCACAAGCGTCAAATCGGCTTTGTACCCCTTACGGATAAATCCCCTTTCCGCAACCTGGAAGCAAACGGCGGGTGCATGACACATCTTTTCTACCACCTTTTCTACGGAAATCTTTCCCTGCCGGCTCAGTTCAAGCATGGCAACGAGGGAATGCTGAACCAGCGGTCCACCCGAAGGAGCTTTAAAATAGGAATTGTTCTTTTCGGCAAGGGTATGAGGTGCATGATCGGTCGCGATTACATCTATCCTGTCATCGAGAACACTCTCCAACAGAATCTCACGATCCAGACTGGTCTTAACAGCCGGATTCCATTTTATAAACATGCCCATTTGTTCATAATCTTCATCGCTGAACCAAAGATGGTGAACACAAACCTCCGCAGTTATACGCTTCTTTTCCAATGGAATCTCATTATCGAATAACACCATTTCGTGTCCGGTAGACAAATGCAAAACATGAAGCCGGGTGTTATACTGCTTTGCAAGACTTATGGCCAAAGAGGTAGACTTATAGCAAGCCTCCACACTCCGGATCAAGGGATGAGCCGCTACCGGTACATCGTCACCATACTTGCTTTTAAAAGCGGCAATGTTTGCTTTGATGGTTTCCTCGTCTTCGCAATGGGTTGCAATCAACAGAGGCGCTTTTTCAAAGATTGCAGCCAATACTTTCTGATCATCAACCAGCATATTACCGGTTGATGCCCCCATAAACACTTTGATTCCACAAACGTTCCCCGGATTGGTTTTCAATATCTCATCCAGGTTATCGTTTGATGCGCCCATGTAAAAGGAGTAGTTGGCAATCGACTTCTCAGCACCCAGGGCATACTTTTCTTCCAACAGTTTTTGAGTAAGCGTCTGAGGATTCGTATTGGGCATATCCATGAAAGAAGTTACACCGCCTGCAACTGCAGCTCTGCTCTCGGTTTGTATATCCGCCTTGGAGACAAGACCCGGTTCACGGAAATGAACCTGATCATCAATCACACCCGGTAAAAGATATTTGCCATTGGCATCAATTACGCGTGTATGCGGTTTTAAAGGAGGCCTTTGCTTCAATTCCTCTTCAAAAATATCCGTGATCCGGTCATCGGTTATAGAAACAGCGCCTTTGAAAACCCGTCCCTCATTAACGATGACCGCATTTACGATGAGTATATTTGATGCTTCTTTCATGATATGATCTTTTAACAAAAATAAGCACAATCAATCTGAACAAGGTCAATATTCCGTTCAAATGTAAATCATTTATGACTTCTTCCACTTAATCATAAGAAAATGCACTATTGAATCGGCAAGGAATCTCAAAACTTCTACGCCTTAGAATTGGCATCGAAAAAAAAAGCAAGGTGAAAATCCTTGCTCCTATTCTTTTATTCGTTACCAACCGAAAAGCCGTATAAAGGTTTATTTGATTTTTTTAACCTTTTTAAATTTCAGTTGAATCACACCCCAGGCCGCTTCTTTAAAAATATGGGTACTCATCTTGGATTGTCCTGCCGTCCGATCCGTAAAGATAATCGGAACTTCAACAATTTTAAATCCCATGCGCCATGCGGTATATTTCATTTCAATCTGAAAACCGTAGCCCATTAGCTTGATTTTGTTAAAATTAATGGCTTCCAACACTCTCCGGGTATAACATTTAAATCCGGCAGTGGTGTCCATGATAGGAATACCGGTGACTTTTCTGACATAGATTGAGGCCACGTATGACATTAAAACCCGTCCCATAGGCCAGTTCACTACGTTTACCCCTTTAATGTAACGGGAACCAACGGCTACATCTGCACCCTTGTTGGCACACGCATCATAGAGACGAACCAGGTCATCGGGATTGTGTGAAAAGTCTGCATCCATTTCGAAGATGTAATCATAACTGTGGTTTAAGGCCCACTTGAAGCCATGGATATAAGCCGTTCCAAGACCCAGCTTACCCTTACGTTCTTCGATAAACAGTTTGTCCGGAAACTCCGTCATTAACTTTTTAACAACTGATGCAGTCCCATCAGGAGAATTATCTTCAATGATCAATACATCAAATTGTTTTTCCAGTGAAAACACTTTTCGTATAATACGTTCAATGTTATCAATTTCGTTGTAGGTAGGTATGATTACAAGACTATCACTCACTTTGTTTAATTTATTTAGAATGCAAATTTAATTTTTTCAGTCTTCAATGCATTTATTCTTAACTTTTATTAATAAACTTTTCATCTGAAAATAATTTTATTAAAATGGTCGGATGGAACTCGCATGGATAATTTTTCATCGTTGTATGTGTTTTCAATA
>JAUZOX010000534.1 GCA_030706265.1 Bacteroidota bacterium
CAATGGGGTAATCCCGGTTGAAGAAGGTTTTGTAGACGCAAACGGCGTCCTGATATATTATAAATCAATCGGGAGTGGCCAACCCCTGATGATCGTCCACGGAGGTCCAGGTGCATCACACGATTATTTTCTGCCTTATCTCCTGCCCTTAGCCCGTCAGAACCGGCTCATTTTCATAGATGAAAGAGGTTCGGGACAGTCGCAGAAACTGGAAAACCCCGCAGGCTATACTGTAGAGAACATGGTAGAGGATGTGGAAGCTGTTCGTCAGGCACTGAAACTGGGGAAAGTCAGCCTGCTGGGGCACTCATACGGTGGGGTTCTGGCTCAGGCTTATGCCCTGAAATACCAGCAGAACCTATCCCATCTGATCCTCTGCAGTACATTTCACAGTGCCTCTGAAATGAATGAGGTATTTAAAACGATAAAAGCAAAGATGTCCCCCGAACTTCGCGCCCACATTGATAAGATGGAAAAGGAAGGGCTTTACGGTCACGGAAAGGACTATGAAAAAAACCGGTATACCGCAGAATACATGACGGCGGCATGGGGTGAAGGGTATTTCCCTTATGTTTATCATCATCATCCTGATCCAAATTACGACCCGATTGCAAACGGGATCATGTCGTGGGATTTGTACCGTGAAATGTGGGGCTCACATGGTGAGTTTGTCATCGACGGCAATCTGAAATCGGTTGAGTATGCCGGCCGCCTCTCATCTCTAACGGTCCCGACACTCATTACCGTTGGCGATCATGACGAATGTGCTCCTTCGATTTCAAAAGAGATGCACCAGAGGATAACAGGATCAAAACTCGTTATCTTTCCCAATAGCGGGCACATGACCTTTGTTGATCAGCCCAACCTCTTCATTTCAACAATCAATGATTTTCTGAACCCGGCAAAATAATGAATTCAAAAATAATATACCTCGTGCATATTCTGATTATGGGTTTGCTTTTATCAGATTATGCAAATGGTCAAACTTTTAACTGGGGTAGTGCTTCTCCCGAGGAGGAAGGCTTTTCATCTCAAAAACTGCATGCCATGTGTGAGCTGCTGGCAAAGCACAATACAACTTCCATCCTGGTTATCCGAGATGACAAGATCATATTGGAATGGTACGCTGATGGCTGGAACCAGAAGCAGCATGGTACTGCCTCCCTGGCCAAGGCACTGGTGGGAGGAATGTCGTTGCTGCTGGCCTTAAACGATGGAAGGATGCAGGTTGATGATCCGGCCTGTAAATACATTCCGGAATGGAAAAACGACCCCTTGAAGTCAAAAATCACCATCCGTGAACTGGCAACCCACAGCTCAGGCATTGAAGATGCGGAGATATCGGACAAAGACCTGGAGGTTGCAAAGGCAAAGGGAATCGTGATCAAAGATCAACACATGGACATACCAGGTTGGAAGGGGAGTTTCTGGAGAAAAGACCCCGACCCATTCACCATATCGAGGGACCAGGCACCTGTTCTTTTTACCCCCGGCAGCCAGGAAGCGTATTCAAATCCCGGAATGGCGATGCTCTCATATGCCATCACCGCCAGTTACAAGGGAACCCCATACAAAGATATCCGGACATTACTGCACGACAGGATTTATAAACCGATCGGCATCAGGGATGATGAATGGCAGATCGGCTACGGGAAGACCTATACTGTTAATGGCCTTGACCTTGTTGCCAACTGGGGAGGTGCCAGTTTTACTCCGCGCGCTACTGCCCGGATTGGCCGCCTCATGCTAAACAAAGGCAATTGGGAAGGAACACAGCTGGTCAAATCGAATTGGGTTGAAGAAGTAATTAAATACGCCGGGACACCTTTACCGGCAAGAGTGGGTGAGCTGAACCCCGCTTACGCCTTGGCCTGGTATAATAATTACGACGGGAGATGGCCAAGGGCCCCCAGGGATCTGTTTTTAGGTGCCGGAGCCGGCAACCAGCACCTGATCGTCATTCCCAGTCTGAATCTGATTGTAGTCCGCAATGGCACAGCAATGTTCGATCCATCAAAGGGAGAGGGGGATTATTACGGTGTGATTCATTATCTGATCAATCCGCTGATGGATGCCTTGACAGAACCGCCCTATCCAAAGAGTACCCTGATCAGGGACGTCAGGTTTGCCCCGGTATCTTCGATCGTCCGCAAGGCTTGCGACAGTGATAACTGGCCGATGACATGGGCCGATGACGGCAACCTGTATGCAGCTTATGGAGATGGCACCGGATTCGATCCTAAAACAGAACAAAAACTAAGTTTGGGATTGGCTAAAATTGTCGGCAAGCCCGATGATTTTTCAGGGATCAATATTCGTTCAAAAACAGGAGAACAGGTTGGGGTCGGCAGTTCGGGAAAAAAGGCCAGTGGCATGCTCATGGTGAATAAGGTGCTTTACATGTGGCTCAGGAACGCAAATGAAAAAGGAGAAGAATCGCAATTGGCATGGTCAAAAGATCATGGTGCCACCTGGACATACAGCGACTGGAAATTTACAACCGGTTTCGGATGCCCGACTTTTTTAAACTTCGGCAAGAACTACCAGGGGGCAAAAGATCATTTTGTCTACATTTATTCACATGATGAAAAGAATGCTTATAAACCCGCAGATCAAATGGTCCTGGCCAGAGTAGATCAAAACAGGATCACAGACCGGACGGCCTATGAATTCTTTCAAAAGCTGGATACCCATGGAAATCCTGTTTGGGTAAAGGATATCAATGGAAGGGGACCCGTATTTAAACATCCGGCAATGTGTTACAGATCGGGCATCACCTATGATGCGGGACTTCGA
>JAUZOX010000535.1 GCA_030706265.1 Bacteroidota bacterium
AGTTTAACGATGGGAGCATTGTCGCTGTATCTCATGCAGGCGGTAATCAAAGGACTTTGTCCCGGGCTATTACGGGCATTCACGTCGGCTCCCCGGTCTATCAACATTTTTGAGCTTTCCAGGTCCCCCATTATAGCGACTTGTATCAAAGCAGAGGTGCCGTATTGGTTCTTAAAGTTTACATCCGCACCATTGCGGATTAACTCGCGTAGCTTTAAGGAGTCATTGTTTTCAGCGGCTTCTACGATAGTGACATTGCCTGTGACCCTGAAAGATCTGGAATCCAATTTAATATTATTCAGATAAGTGGTCATAATATATTCACCCGGATAATTCGAACCCAGAACACCACTGCCAAACTGGAACCAACCGACCAGTGATGCATAATTAAGGCCAAAATCGAAAAGAACTTTTTGGGATTCCCAATTAGTTGAAAATGGCCTTGTCAATACCATCTCTATGATCTGTTTATTGGGCTGTTTTTGATAGAGCAGGTTTTGCAGGGTGATCTCGCCATAAATAAAGCGGGTGGTGTCTTTTCCAAAGGTAAGGGCGTACTTGCGTTCATTCAGCGGTTGGGCCGGACTGGGACCTTCAAAGAAACGGACCATGACCGGCTTTACATCCGTTGTAGTTGTTGGCGCAACGTCTTCTATGGGTTTGTCGAAACGTTTCAGGTCTCCGATGTTGTCAAATGATAAAACGCCCATGGTCTTGCTGTTTAACACATACAGCGTCCCGCCCCTGAGATAAATCATGGGCGCACGGCACGACAAAAAGGGTATGTTGGTGTTTGCGCCTACGTAACCAACGCCATTTTCAGTACTGTAGAATAATCCCGATTGTTCATTATAGGCCAGTCCATTGATACCGCTGTTTGAGGTGTTTAAAGGTATTTTTGTAATGGCCCCGCTCTTTACATCCAGTTTTAAGAGAAGTTGATATGAGGCAATATAAATGGTTGCACTGTCACCGGCAATTCCGGTTATGGACTTCTGACTGCTGTATACTTTTTTGTATTCCTTGAGGGTTGATCCATTTGATGATTTCTCAGGGGATAGCAGATAAATCTCATAGAGTTCTGAAGCCACATTCTGCGCCGATAAGAAGAGACAATTACCTGCCCCGGGATAGATCTTGCAACCGCGAATGGGTAATTCGGCAATAGGCTGAAATTGTGCCGTAATCCTATTGTTGTAATCCTTACTCTTCGAATTGGGAGCCACAACATAACCCAGGTCATTTTCATTGGCAACCAGAAAGGCTCCATTTTCGAGAACGGTGAAGCTTTCGTAGCGCGGAGAGATTTTGAACTGATATTGTTTTGCCAGGTTCAGGATGTCTTCATTGTGAAAACCGATCCAGGGTTGTTTGTATAAATCAACACCAAAGCTTAATGCATATATGGATCCTTTTTTAACGACAGAATCCTCAATCGGTGCAATGATCCAATTCATCTTCACCTTGCAATCTGCAGGCAGGGCAAACTTCAGGTTTGGGTCATACAATTGTTTTGTTGAAAGGTCCTGTGCCTTTAGTGACGCTGATAAAAACATGAAGAACGTCAGAAACAATAGCAAATTTTTATTTCGATCCATAGCCTACCCACTCCCTTACTGCTTTAACACCTGTACCATTATCCCTGTCAAAATCTTCCCAGAATTTCTGTTCATCGAAAGTCTGCCCTGTGATGGAAAGCGCCTGGCGCATAAACTTATTCTGCAGCTGATAGGCAACTCCGGCATAAGCCCTACCGGCTTCCACAGCCATGGAAGCCTGTGGAATTGGGATCAGGCCTACCAGGAAATCGCCTGTGGCTGAAAGGGCCGAAGATAATCCATCCTGTTTATATGCAATCGCTATTCTTCCAAGTCCGGCCAGCGGACCTATCCCCTGTCCTTCAAAAGAGTTCTCGGCATGTTCGGTCGCCAAAACTTCGACTAGGGCGTCACCTTTCTCAGCAGTGTAAGTTCCAAATAATTTCAGGCTAATCGGGTTGACGTTTTCTGCCTGAATCTTTTCGGGTGCTGCTTCGGATGCCGAAGGAGGAAGCGGCGGCGGTGCCGTAAGTTCCTTGTATCTCTTTTCGGATAAGACGGCAGGTGCCGTTCCACTTGCATAAACATCCCTGGTATAGAGTTTGATCCTTAGCCGCGATCGTTCATCTGCAGATAAACCGGGAACACTGACGGCCTTTGCCCATAACGCATTTCGTTTGGCCAGACTGGCATCCCAGAGTGCAATCTCTGCGGCTGTGAGTGGCCATTTTTTTGAAAGCATATCGAGTTGTTTCTGAGCATCCCTGGCCTGAGCCCATTCCGCTTCCGTTAACCCGCCGATCTGAGGATTCTGTCCTTCAGGAAGCGCCCCGTCACCGATATTGTTACTGTAGAGAGGGCTACTGTTCACAGAGGATTTAGTTGGCCGGGTGGCGGGGTTATCGGGTTTAGCAGGCTGACTGAAGTCTTTGATCAGGGGTTCTTTATTTTTATAAAATTCTTTATTTTCAGCCTCCTGCTTTTTTGCCAAGTCATACAACTTTTCTGCAGTTTCAAGATTTTTCTGAACGACTGCATCGTTGGGCAATGAGCGTAATGCCTTCTTATAATAGTCGATGGCTTCCTTATAATTCTTGCTTTCAAAAGCCTTGTTGCCCTGGTTATTGTCAGCGATGCCTTTATCATGTCGTTGGGCAAGTCTGGCATCTCTTCTTTCGGCTGCCCATTCTGCTCTTTCTTCAGCGGTAGGTCCATTGGCCTGGGGAACGCGAATGCTGCTTACACTTTGGCCGGTAA
>JAUZOX010000536.1 GCA_030706265.1 Bacteroidota bacterium
AACACGCTGTGCAACAAATGCCAGGCCCCAAATCATGGCAGAAAGAAGTAACAATAAATCAGAACGGAGAGTACTTGTCTTCATGAGGCAAAAGTACTACTTTACATTTAAAAATAAGTGCAAAATTGACCCCGCCAATGAGCAACCCTGAGGTCAAACCATTATCATTGTTTTGATTCCTTTTTAAATGCGGCAAGCCCATCATCCAAAAACTTAATAAAGTTGTCTACATTGAGATCATATGCTTTTGGTTTATTGAGCAGTTCACCCTTGGTATCCAACAATACATAATAAGGTTGTGAATTTACCTTAAACCTGGTAATCTGAAAGTCGGCAAATTTTTTCCCTACTGTCTTTTTCACCTTCCCATCATAGGTTGAAGTAACCCAGTCACTTTCGGGTAATTCTTTCCGATCATCCACATACAATGCAACCACGATATAGTTTTCTCTTAACCGTTTCAATACCTCCGGATTACTCCAGACGTTGGCTTCCATTTCACGGCAATTTACACAGCCCCATCCCGTGAAATCGACGAACAACGGTTTGTTCTGCTGCTTGGCGCAACGAAGTGCCTGGTCATAATCAAAATACCCTTTTAGATTGTGGGGCAGGTGAAGAAAATCAGAAAACTTGGGGGTCTCACACAATTCCTTATCCTGAGAAGCAACCCCATTTCCCCCTCCACTCTCAGCGATCTGCCTGGTCAGATCAAAGTCAAGGCTCGACTCGGGAGGCAGGTATCCGGATAAGACTTTCAAAGGAGCACCGAACATACCGGGGATCATGTAAACTACAAAGGAAAAAGTAATGATCGCAAGGATCAACCTGGGGACGGTGATGTGTTTCAATTCACTGTCATACGCAAACTTTAGTTTGCCCAGGAGATAGAAACCCATCAATGTAAAGATGACGATCCACATTGCGAGGTAAACTTCTCTATCCAGTATATGCCAATGATAAGTCTGATCGGCAATGCTCAAAAACTTCAAACCCAATGCCAGCTCGATAAAACCCAGAACCACCTTGACCGAATTGAGCCATCCGCCTGACTTGGGGAGGTTGCTCAGCCATGATGGGAAAAGAGCAAAAAGAGTAAAGGGTAATGCGAAAGCCAGTGAGAAACCCAACATCCCAATTATGGGCATCATGATTTTTCCACCCGCAGAGGCTACCAAGATGGCTCCAACAATGGGACCGGTGCAAGAAAATGAAACCAACACAAGCGTAAAGGCCATGAAAAAGGCACCCGCAACGCCTCCTTTATCAGCCTGCTGGTCGGCTTTATTGATCATCCACCCCGGAAGTGTAATTTCAAACATCCCAAAGAAGGAGGCTGCAAAAAACATGAATATCAAAAAGAAAAGTACGTTTGGAACCCAATGGGTACTGAGGAAGTTGGCAAAATTGGCTCCCAGGGTAATGGCCACAATGGTTCCAATAACGGTATAAATAAGGACGATTGATAATCCATAGGTGACACCTTCCATTCTGGCTTTGGCCTTGCTCTTGGTTTCATTTAAAAAGAAAGCAACGGTCATTGGAATCATCGGAAACACGCAAGGAGTCAATATGGCTAACAACCCGGATAAAAAAGCCAGAAAAAACCATCCCCATAACGACTTCGTTTCAGTATCATCGGTTTTGGTATCGGTCTGTCCCCGTGAAATGGTTTTGGCATTGGCCGCAGCAGTGTCCTTATTTGAATTGGCGCTGCCCTGTGCAGAGGCGGACTGGGTATTTACGGGTGATACCGCAGTAACCTTATTACCAGCCCCTGGTGTAACAGAAGAACTTACGGCAGAGGCATTACCTGCTATACCCTTGAGATTAAATTCGAATTCGGTATCCTGTGGTGGCGTACATTGGGAGTTATTACAACTCATGTATTCAATCGTACCTTTTAAAACTGTTTTGGCCGCATTTACTTTTACTTTTTGTTTAAAGGTAACCCGGCTGCTAAAATACTTCAACGTCATATTGAAGTTCTTATCGAATTCCTCAGTGGGTTTCGGTTCTGAAACTTTGCCAACAAATTGAACAGCATTGTTTTTATCAAATGCAAAAGAGGTCACAATCGGTCCACCCGCCGGAAGGAATTGTGAATACATATGCCAACCGGGCTCAATAGTCGCCGTAAACGAAAGTTCAATCACATTATCTGGCAATGCCTTCTGGCTATAGGTCCAGCTTACCGGATTATAAATCTGTGCTTTAATCGAAAATGAAATAAGGAACAGTATAAGTAATGGCAGGACTTTTTTATTGGCTTTCATGGTTTAATGAGTAGCTATAGCGTTTTTTATAATTCATTGAAATTGTAAGCAAAATTAAATAATAAACTGATTCATACACACCGAATAAAAATCAAGACCACTACCAAGAACTTTGTTGAAGCCGAACACGAAGATCAGGGTGTCTCATGGTTTACAGGTTTACCGTTAATTCCCCTAAATCCGGTCTTTTATTCCCCTATGAAGGTAGTCATCTATGTAAATTAACCCGAATTATCGGAGAATAAAAGGGCAAGCGTCTTCCTTTAATCGACTGATTTACATTTTGTAGATTTTTTTAAAGAAGCTATTTAATACGTTTACTGCAAGGGTTAGGATATTGGTATATGAAGGGTATATAAAGGGTATATAATTGGTCCCTGTCTCGTACATGTTTCGCTGTTGTTTCGTACGTGTCTCGTACGTGTTTCGTACTATAGAGCGAGACAGGTACGAGACAGGTACGAGACACGTACGAGACTGGTACGAGACAGGGGTAAGTTATATACCCTTCATATACC
>JAUZOX010000537.1 GCA_030706265.1 Bacteroidota bacterium
ATCATGCGCCGCCTTTATAAGCCATTTGTCCTGAACGGCCATCCGGTCATCTTTATGGACGTGCCTTCAGCCGAGATGACCAAATATGCGGCCAATTCGATGCTGGCTACCAAGATAAGTTTCATGAACGACATTGCAAATCTTTGCGAGATCATTGGTGCCGACGTTAACATGGTGCGCAAGGGCATGGGCTCCGACAGCCGCATCGGCAACAAATTTATCTACCCGGGTATCGGCTACGGCGGATCCTGTTTTCCAAAAGATGTCAAGGCACTGATCAAAACGGCAGAGACTGCGGGATATCCCATGCGGGTACTCAAGGCCGTTGAGAATGTGAATGATGACCAGAAAGCGATCCTGTTCAACAAATTTTCAGATTACTTCAACGGAGACATTGCAGGTAAGACCGTTGCCATTTGGGGCCTTTCGTTCAAGCCGCAGACCGACGACATGCGCGAAGCACCTTCGCTGGTGCTCATCGAAAAGCTGCTGGCAGCCGGATGCAAGGTAAAGGCGTATGATCCTGTGGCCGTGCCAGAAGCCAAACGCCGTGTCGGCGACCGGATAACCTATGGCAAAGATCCGTATGACACGCTGGATGAAGCCGATTGCCTCTTCCTGGTGACGGAATGGACTGAGTTTCGTTTCCCAAGCTGGAATGTGGTGAAGAAACTGCTCAAGACACCGGTTGTATTCGATGGCCGCAATATCTATGACCATGCAGATCTGAGCAGTGCCGGATTAGAATATGTCGGCATCGGAATTAAACCATTGAAATAAAACATCTTATTTATTATTTTAAGCCTGACTGGTTGATTTCTTAGTCAGGCTTATTATTTTTGTAAATTCTAAATCCGGATATGATGAAGAAAAAGATACTGGTTACGGGAGGCGCAGGTTTCCTGGGTTCACACCTTTGTGAACGTTTGCTCAATGACGGGCACGAAGTGGTTTGCCTCGACAACTATTTCACAGGTCAGAAACAAAATGTCGTTCATCTTTTAAAGAACCCCTATTTTGAACTTGTCCGGCACGATGTCACGATGCCCTTCTTTATTGAAGTCGATGAGATCTACAATCTGGCTTGTCCTGCCTCGCCGATTCATTATCAGTACAACCCCATTAAAACCATCAAGACTTCCGTGATGGGAGCCATCAATATGCTGGGTTTGGCAAAGCGCATCAAGGCCAAGATCTTACAGGCATCGACCAGCGAAGTCTATGGAGACCCGAAGGTCCATCCCCAGACCGAATCGTATTGGGGGCATGTCAATCCGATCGGTGAGCGGTCTTGTTATGATGAAGGCAAACGGGCAGCCGAGACTTTGTTTGTCAACTATCACAAGCAAAACAACGTCAGGATAAAAATCATCCGCATATTCAATACTTACGGACCCCGCATGCATCCCAACGACGGAAGGGTGGTCTCCAACTTCATTGTCCAGGCGCTCAAGGGTGAAGACATCACCATCTATGGTGACGGCAGCCAGACACGCAGCTTTTGCTATGTGGATGACCTGATCGAAGGCATGGTCAGGATGATGGATTCACGTGAAGATTTTACGGGACCGGTAAATATTGGTAATCCGGGAGAATTTACCATCCTTGAACTGGCGCAGAAGGTGATCGGGTTAACCGACTCTTCCTCCAAAATCATCTATCAGCCTCTTCCCTCCGATGATCCCATGCAACGGAAACCCGACATCACTTTAGCCCGTAAGGAGCTTGGCTGGGAACCCAAAATCCATCTCGAAGAAGGCTTAATCAAAACCATAGATTACTTTAAAACTATTACCCGATAATCATGATCAATATTCTCGTAACCGGCAGTAACGGTCAGCTGGGAAACGAACTCCGCAAACTTAAAGCGGATCATCCCGACTTCAATTTTATATTTACCGACATTGCCGAGCTCGACATCACCAATCCCGGAGCAATTGAATCTTTTATTAAAGCCGAAAACATCTCCGTCATCATCAATTGTGCAGCCTATACGGCCGTTGATAAGGCGGAATCCGATACTGCAGCCGCCTACCGCATCAATGCGGAAGCACCGGGCCATCTTGCTGCAGCGGCTTTTAAGTTCAATGCTTTGCTGGTTCATATCTCCACAGACTACGTTTTTTCGGGAGAAGGTTTCAGGCCTTATGCCGAAAACAATCCCTGTAATCCGAAATCAATTTATGGAAAGAGTAAACTAAATGGAGAACTGGGTGTTATAGCTTCAGGATGTAAGTATATCATCATCAGAACGGCTTGGTTATACTCTGCATTCGGCCATAACTTTATTAAAACGGTGCGTAAATATGGTCGCGAACGCGGCCATCTGAATATGATTTATGATCAGATAGGGACTCCGACCCATGCTGCGGATCTTGCAAGTGCAATACTGGCCATCATTCCTCAATGCCATGACCGGCAAAGCGACATTTATCATTTTACCGATGAAGGCGTATGCAGCTGGTATGATTTTGCACTCGAGATCCTGTCCCAGTCCGGAATCAACTGCACCGTGTCACCGATCAGTACGGAGGAGTATCCGTCACCGGCAGCAAGACCTTTTTATAGCGTATTAAACAAAGCAAAAATCAAACGCGATTTCAACATCACGATTCCTCATTGGAAAGAGAGCCTGAGCCGCTGTCTGAAGGAACTTGAACAGATTGAATCAATCGATATATAAATAATACAATACATGGAAACTGACAAACAGATTCTTGCCAGAGCAAATAAATGGCTCGAAGGCAACTTTGACGAGGAAACAAAAGATCAGGTGAGAAAT
>JAUZOX010000538.1 GCA_030706265.1 Bacteroidota bacterium
GAGTTTGATATCATGGATCGTTCCGATTTTGGATTGAGGCGTCCTTGGGATAGCTGTGAAGGAAATTCCTTCTCCACGCCCCCACCAGGGATCGGAATAAAAACGGGAAGCAAATTCAATATCACGGAAGGTGACGTTGTATACACTCCCTTCGTCACGTAATTGTATGCAGATACCACGGCTACCGGATTTGATCTTACAGCGTTCGAAAATAATATCCTGGATGTCTTCGGTCGTTTCGGTGCCAATCTTCACTCCTGCATCCTGTGTTACCATAAAACAATCCTGGACAAGGATATTTTTAGACAAACCATAATTTTCAGGCTGACGAGTCGATTTGATCACCACGGCATCATCACCACAAATGATGTTGCAGTTCTTGATTACTACATTACGGCAATGATCAGGATCTATCCCGTCGCAATTGGGTACTTCCAGATTATTTCTGATCTTGATGTTGTCAATGACTACATTTTCGCAACCCAGCATGTGAAGTCCCCAGTTTGGGGCTGAACCGAATGTGATGTCACGGATATACAGATTGCTGACCTTGGTCAGGATGAAGATTTTAGGTCGCCAGGTGGCAGGTACATAGATTTCGGTTTCCTTGCTGTAATGTGTCATGAATTCAAGCGCACGGCCATTGATGCTCCCTGTTCCGGAGATCATCAGATCGCGGATGTTTTGAGCTATGATTACCGCATCGTTGATATAATCTTTCGGATCAGTGCTGACGTACAATTCAGCGTCACCTTCAAGATGAAAATCGATGTTGCTTTTGAGTTGTATGGTGCCAACAAGGTAGCGGTGACCAGCCGGGATGAGTACCTGTGATCCGTTTCCTGCCTTTGATGCGTCGTCAATTGCCTTTTGAAAAGCCGGACTGTCGAGTGTTACTCCATCGCCTTTGGCGCCATATTTGAGTACATCGAATATCTGCCTGTTTTGTGCATGTGCAGGATCGAATGCCAACATTTGAATGAATAAAAATATCGCAGGTATTAAAAAAGGAAAAAAGGTGGTCTTTTTTGTTGTCTTCATAGATCAGGAATTTGATTGATATGGTGACTGTTAATTGTTAATTATTTTATGGTTTCACAATCCGTATGATTGGATCTCCTTGTTTTACATCCAAGGTAAGTCCGGAGAAATCAATATTCTCAGCGTTATCGACTCTAAATCCCGTTTGGGCTGTGATTTTACAATTCTTAAAGGTAACATCTTTTATCGGACTGTTTTTAAGTCCGTGAATAATTCCGACACTTTTTGCAGTTCCGCTGATGTTGATAAAATGGATATTGCGAAAGACTGGCGGTACTTTTGAAGGTGGGGCAAAAGGAGGGACCATCCGCCATTCCATGTTCATTTCAAAAGCCATTGAGGCATCTTTGATCTCAATATCGCGAAAGGTAACGTTCTCAACGACATTGGTTCTGCCGGGTTGTGTCTTGAACCTCATAGGCGCCCAATTGCCTGCATCCACCGTACAGTTTCGGATCTCAACATTACGGATGCCACCTGAAGTTTCACTGCCCATGGCAACACCTCCATGACCATAGCCGAAATGACATTTTTCGACAATGATATTTTCGCTTGGTTTATTAACGCGAACCCCGTCTTCATCTTTTCCCGATTTGATTGAGATACAGTCATCATTTACGTCGATTGAACACCCGGTTATTAGGACCCCATTGCTTGAATCTATGTCCATTCCATCCGAACTTAGTATGGTATGATCCGCTTTAATATTGAGGTTTTCGATCTTTACATCCTTGCAGTAAAGGATGTGAAGACACCATACAGCCTGGTTCAGTAATTTTACGTTTGCAATATGAACCTTTGTACAGTTATTAATGCAAATGAGCCGAGGGCGACCCAGATGGGGTATTTTGTTTAAACTATCCCGAGTTGCCTGGGAAAGTTGCTGGGGATTTTGTCTGATAATCCTGGGCCATTCAGCGCCGGAACCATCAATGGTCCCTTCTCCATCGATCGTGAAGTTTGTTAATCCTTCAGCATTGACGAGCGCAGAAGTCCACAAACGTTCAATCCCTTCCCAGCGTGTTTGGATCTGAGGATAATCCCCTTGTTTTGTCGATCCTTTCAGAATACCCTCTTTTTCAACAAAGAGATTGACTCCTTTTTTCAGGAAGATGGCCCCTGTAAGGAAGGTTCCCTTTGGAATAATCACCACCCCTCCACCTTCACTTGAACATTTATCGATAACAGATTGAATTGCTTTGGTATTCAAAGTTATGCCATCCCCGACAGCGCCGTATTCTGATATGTTATAACGTTTAACGACTTTGGCGGGAGCATTTGCTGAAAGATCCATCCAGGATACAATCAGTATAACAACCATCATATGAAAAAGAAGACAGTTAATTTTTTTCATGATACAACTGACAGTGATTAAATAAATGTTAGTATTTATATAGTCTCACTTTAATGATGCCGGGGTTTGGACCTACAAGACGGGCAACGGTCCCCGTCTTATTCTGAAGGGCCTGTCCTGCAAAATCATAATCCTTCATGATTTCATCTCCATTGAGTCGGCGACCCGGGACCCAGTTTCCGTTTTCAAAAGTTCCTTCAAAGACGGAGGCCAGTCCTACAGTAGGGAGCTGAGGATTGCTGGTGGTGAAGGTTACTTCGATATCGGATCCGGCAATAACATATTCATCGAAATTGATGCCTATAATGATGCCGTATCCCATTTCCGGATTTTCTTTGGACCGGTTATTGTAGCGAAGATTGACCTGTAGTTTATAATTGCCCA
>JAUZOX010000539.1 GCA_030706265.1 Bacteroidota bacterium
CGGTCAGGCCGTGAAACAGCAAAGCCGTAATTTTAAGAGCGTGATTAAACTCGACCACAACTTCCATGTTTACGTTCATGGCGATCGGGACAAGATCATTAAGGGGGTCGATGCAGAAACAGGATTACACTTTTATCAGCTTCTGTTTGAAAAAGAGATGTAATTCAGCCACTTGAATGCGCTGGCCGTTTCTTTTTTTACACTTGACTAAGTAACCCGGATCAACTAAATTTGAATACAAATAACATGCATCAAACATGAATGGTTCAGGTTCTTCGCTGAGAAGACCTCTTAATCTATGGGTTGAAGATGGTCTGATTTTAAAAGAGATTCAGATTAACGATGCTGAATCGATCTTTAATATTATTGACCAGCAAAGGGATTACCTGCGTGAGTGGTTGCCTTTTATAGATTATACGTGGCATATCGGAGATACCAGGGCCTATATCTATTCGGTATACGACAAGCCCTATGGTCATCGCGATATGGTGTTTTCTATCTGGTATCAGGGCAAAATAGTTGGTCTGATTGGTTTAAAAGGAACGGATCGGGACAATCATAAAACAGAGATCGGTTATTGGCTTTCAAATGATCAACAGGGAAAAGGAATCGTAACCAAGTCGTGCCATAGATTGGTTCAATATCTGTTTGAAAACATGGGAATGAATAGAATCCAAATCCGGGTCGGCACCTCAAATGAAAAGAGTAAAAAAATACCCAAACGGCTGGGCTTTAAATTCGAAGGCATCGAGCGATGTGGAGAATTGCTTCAGTCCGGATACACCGATCTGGATATCTACAGCATGATTCGAAGCGAATTTGTGTAATCAAGCTTTTGATTATTAAAGCATCTTATAATCATATGTTTGATCCTCTTTCATTTTAGATCAAAACGAGAGTCTGATCCGATAAGATTTACATTAAAATAAACCCCCGGATATCAAATGAAATCCGGGGGTTTATTTTGATGTAATTTAACAAATATAATTTTAGGGTTAAATTACAGGAAATTACAATTTTTTATCTTTGATCTCTGTTGTCTTCCCTGTTATTCCTATTGTCTTTTTTATCATTTCCTCTTTTATCATTACCCCTGTTGTCCATGTTGCCTCGGTTATTCATGTTGCCCCTGTTATTCATGTTGCCCCTGTTATCATTGCCTTTCCACTTGGAATGTTCGGGATGATCTTTGATTTCGAAATATTTGTATTCGCGACTGTCCCGAATCATCATTGGCCTTGAACGATCCCGCATTGAAGCATATTTTGCCTTGAATTCCCTGTTGCGCAAATATGGTCTGGGTTCATTGATGACAATTTTTCTGGCCTTGTAAAGGTCAAAATTTCTGTACCGCCCCATCAAGGAAGGTCTGTTCACCCAGCGGCCATTTTCCTGGTAATAGAAAGTGTGGCCGGGTACATAATAATACGCCTCTACTTCAGGCAAATAGTAATATTCAACATGATCGTATCCTACCGGTCCCCATATCGGTTGACTGGCAATATTGACATTAAAGGATACTTGCGCATAAGTTGTTTGACTCATCAAACCACATATACAAAAAACGAATAATAGAATTAATTTTTTCATCTGTAAATAATTTGATTAATAAATTTGTCTTATGGAACTCGCATGCATGATTTTCATTCTTGTTTGTGATCCATAATCATGCTCGTTTCATAACTTTATTTTTTTTATTGATCTTTATAACAAATATAAGGCCATTTGGACGTTTTTGCATTAAATATTTTCGATACCCTACAGATAAAAATTTGAAATGCACCATTGATCAATCACAAATTCTATCTGTCATGCCAATTGTGATTTCTTCTGAAATACCTTGAATCACGACTGTCCCGAATGGATTGCCGATCATATTCTCTGTCCGGCCTTGTATATCTTTCGCGGTATTCATTGTGACGCAGGTATGGTCTGGGCTCATTGATGACAATTCTCCGGCTATGATACAAATCAAAATCCCTGTACCGCTCTGGCAGGTAAGCCCGGTTTACCCAGTTTCCACGGTCCATATAAAAGAACCTGTGCGTCGGAACATAATAATACGCTTCGATATCGGGAAGGTAATAATACTCAACATGGTCGTACCCGACAGGTCCCCAAAGAGGCTGCATACCAATATTGATTCTAAATGAAACTTGTGCAGATGCCGTTTCAAACATTACACCGCATGTACTTAGCATTAACAGCAGAATTAGTTTTTTCATGGCTCAATTATTTATTGTTTTGGTGTGTTTTTAAATGATTTTGAAGATTTAAGAAATAACTTTCTTTCATAAGTAAATAATTTTAATAAATAGGTCTTATGGAACTCGCATGGAAGATTTTTATACGGTTATAATTTTATTAATTGGTCGTATAGAGCTCGCATAAATGCTCGGTTCATCCTTGTTTGTGATTTTCAATCATGCTCGTTTCATTGCAATGTGGTATACCAATACCTATTCCCAAAACAATAAACAGGCCAAAAATTATCCTGAGCCGGCGCGCCTTTATTTTCTCAGTTGATATTACGATGATCCCGTTATCAGCAATATCCACATTTGCAATGATCAGAACTTAAATTTACAGAAAGAAGCCAACTATTCTGCTTCATGTTTTTTTGTACTTTTGCCCGCATTGGGATGGAGATGCCAGAATAAAATCCCCAATGTGTGGGGCAAAATACAGAAAATGAACCCCAACTTTTATATCCGATAATCTCATTAAAGAATTAATAATGAAAAAAATCATCAGTCTGTTATTCGTTTTGGCGTTTA
>JAUZOX010000054.1 GCA_030706265.1 Bacteroidota bacterium
CGTGCTGGGGTTAAAAGATGAGGTGACTTCTGAAGGCCAGGGAGATACGGTAAACGGATTGATGGGGCTTATTCTCAATATCAGGCAGAATGCAAGAGCTTCCAAAGATTGGGCCACTTCCGATCTCATCAGGGATGAGCTGAAAAAATTATCGATTCAGGTAAAGGACACCAAAGACGGAGCTGTTTGGTCTGGTGAGGAGTGATGACATTCCAGGGTGCATTTATACTGCATTTCCGGCAGTGTTTAAAGCATGATTTCTGGAAAAGTTGTTTTTTAAGGTTAGAATCGAGCAGAGCGTATTCTTCTTTGATGGCACCCGATAACTATTTAATCACGCTATCGCTATATTTCACTTTTTCCATTCAATTATAGCCTTTTTACATCATTTCGTTAAACGAAGTTAATCTGAATCAAATCTGTAGAATGGAGCTCGAATGATAGCGTTCATCGCTATTGGGTGACAAGCATTCTAGTTTCATTAAAAGTTTTTTATCATAATTGAATGAATTATTTTTTATTTTTGTGGAAACGTTTGCACAAACTTTAACAGTAATCATTTTTTCATAATTAAAGAACCCGGATTTTTGCATATGAAACGAGCATGTTTGAAAACACAAACACCAATGAAAATCTTCCATGCGAGTTCCATACGACCTATTTAATCAAATTATTTTCGTATGAAAACATCTACAAATTCTCAATTGTTGGTTGTTATTTGCTCCATAGTTTTATGGATGACATCCAGTACGGTTTTTGCCAATCCTTTACCGGGAGATTCGTTAACAAAAGAAAGTATAAAGAAGGAGATGAAGCTGGTTGCCGACTGGCAAATTGCGCATAAGTTTAAATATCCTGAATACGATTGGACTGCAGGTGCCTTATATGCCGGGATGGCTCAATGGGCAAAGATCGCAGGAGATGAATCGTACTGGGATTATTTGAAAGGTGTAGGGGGCAGGTTAAATTGGGGTGATGGTCCAAGACTGTATCATGCAGACGATCAATGTATCGGTCAAATGTATGTTGAACTCTACCGGAAATATGGAAAAATGTATATGATTCAGCCAACCTTGAATACACTTACATATATTTCGGAATATCCTTCAAAAAATGATCTGGATTTCACAAAAAAGGGGGCTTCCGACAGATGGGCATGGTGCGATGCATTGTTTATGGCACCCACGGTTTGGGCAAAAATGTATAATGTCACAAAGGACAAGCGTTACTCCAAGTTTCTGGATCATGAATACAAGGCCACTACCGACTATCTATACGATAAAAGCGAACACTTGTACTACCGTGACAGCCGATATTTTACAAAAACGGAAAAGAACGGCAAAAAGGTTTTCTGGGGTCGCGGTAATGGCTGGGTTTATGCCGGTCTGAGTACCATCCTGACCGAGTTACCGAAAGACTATAAAAACCGGAAGATGTATGAAAAGATATATCTTGAAATGTCGGAGAAGCTGGCTTCACTTCAGGGACCCGATGGATATTGGCATGCAAGTCTGCTTGACCCTGATAGTTATCCAACGCCCGAAACCAGCGCCAGTGGTTTTAATTGCTATGGATTGGCCTGGGGAATCAATAACGGGTATCTTTCAAAGGAAAAATATCTTCCTGTCGTGTTGAAAGCATGGATTGCGCTGATGTGTTCGGTCGATCCTGACGGTAAGCTTTGCTGGGTTCAGCCAATTGGTGGTGACCCACAGAAAGTCACCCGTGAGATGACCGAAATATACGGCGTTGGAGCATTTCTGCTGGCCGGAAGTGAAATGGTAAAGTTGACTGAAAAGTAATCGATGTCGAATGATTCGAAAAGAACAACCATCCGGGATATCGCAGAGGTTCTGAATCTCTCGGTATCCACCGTCTCCAGGGCTTTACAGGGAAATTCGCGCATCAGTAAGGAGACGATTGATGCCGTAAAAAGAACTGCAGAGAAGATGGATTATTACATCCATGGTCCTGCGGCGGCCTTACGCAAAGGGCACGGAAATAATATCGGGGTGGTGGTTCCACGCGTTGACCGTCAGTTTTTTTCAAATATAATTGGCGGCATTGAAGAGGTATTACGAACAAACGGATTTAACACCTTCATTTATCAGACCCAGGAGTCATACGAAAATGAAAAATCGGGAGTTCAGGCGATGTTGAATGCGGGGGTTGAAGGGCTGATGATCTCTGTCTCTGTTGAAACAAAAGACATCAGCCATATTAACCGGTTTAGCAGAAGTGGCAGGCCGGTGGTGTTCTTTGACCGTTGCATGGATGATTCAGAGACGTGCAGAGTTATGATTGATGATTTCGCTGCTGCTTACAAGGCAACCGAACACCTGCTGGCAAACGGTTGCCGTAAACTTGTCTACTTTGGCGGTACACAGAATCTTTTCATGTATCGTAACCGGCGTGAGGGGTTTGAACAGGCATTGCTGGATCATGGTTTTGCACCCGGCGATATTCATGTCATTGATGGAATGTTAACCCGTAAAAAAGGATATGATTCTTTTCGCGAACTATATGAGGCCAAGCAAATCCCGGATGGGTTGCTTGCCGCTTCCGACTTTTCGGCACTGGGCAGCATCCTCTTTATGAAAGAAGTCGGAATCAGCGTACCGGATGATGTTTGCGTAGTGGGGTTTGCCAATGAATCTTTTACTGAATTCATGGAACCCCCCCTGTCGTCCATAGAGCAATTTGCAGGTGAGATGGGAAAGAAAACGGCCGAGATGATGTTAAGAAGGTTTACCGGAGTCCAGTCAGCGGAAACAATTATTCTCAATA
The DNA here is from genome assembly GCA_030706265.1 of Bacteroidota bacterium. GTDB lineage: Bacteria > Bacteroidota > Bacteroidia > Bacteroidales > Cfx3-03 > Cfx3-03. The sequence goes on from JAUZOX010000054.1 coordinate 2,788, forward strand.
GTGAATTGAAAATCAGAAAGTCGTCACAAAGAACAATTAAATAAAAAAGCAATAATGAAAACGCTAATCGAAGAGAGGTTTGGGACAAATCCCAACGATTTTAAAAGCTACACAACAGAGGTTATCCGTAAGGAATTCCTTGTTGAAGGCCTGATGCAACCCGATACCGTGAAATGGGTCTATTCGCATAATGACCGTTTAATGGTTGGAGGCATAATGCCGGTTGAAGAACAATTATCGCTTCAAACACTCGACCTTTTAAGGGCTCAGTATTTTCTGGAACGTCGTGAATTGGGTATCATCAACACAGGAGGTTCCGGAGTTGTATATGCCGATGGACTTGCATGGAATCTGGAAAGCAAAGACGCACTTTATATCGGAAAAGGGGTTCGTGAAGTGATGTTTGAAAGCATGGATCCGCAAAACCCGGCCCGTTTCTATGTCAATTCGGCAACGGCCCATACTACCTATCCCACAAAGCGCATCAAACTTTCCGAAGCCATCCATGTTCAAACCGGTTCACTTGAATCTTCGAATGCACGGGTGATCAATAAGCTCATTGTAAATCAGCTGTTGGAAACTTGTCAATTGCAGATGGGATTGACTGAACTGCAACCGGGCAGCGTTTGGAACACCATGCCTGCACATACGCATTCTCGCAGGATGGAAGCATACTATTACTTTAATGTCCCCGACGATCAGATGATATGCCATTTCATGGGACAACCCCAGGAAACCAGGCACATCTGGATGAAGAGTGAAGACGCGGTTATTTCACCAGCCTGGTCTATCCACTCAGCAGCCGGAACTTCAAATTATGTTTTCATCTGGGGTATGGCCGGTGAGAATTTGGATTATGGAGATATGGATAATGTTAACCCTCAAGAATTAAAATAAAATGACAAAGAATCTTTTTGATTTAACTGGTAAAGTCGCCCTTGTAACGGGCGCAACACATGGACTGGGTATGTCCATGGCAATCGGTTTGGCTTCTCAGGGTGCCAAAATCGTTGTTAATGATATCAACCCGGAAAAGCTTGCAAGTGCTAAGGCTGCATATGCTGAAGCCGGTTACGCAATATCAACATACATTTTTGATGTGACCAAAGAAGATCAGGTTATCGAAGGTCTTGCAACTATCGAAAAAGAGGTTGGACCGGTTGATATTCTCATCAACAATGCCGGTATCATCAAACGTGTTCCTTCATTGGAAATGGATATTGAAGATTACCGCCAGGTGATTGACATTGACCTTGTTGGTCCATTCATCGTTTCAAAAAACGTGGCCAAAAGCATGGTAAGACGCAATGCAGGTGGAAAAATCATCAATATTTGTTCGATGATGAGCGAACTGGGTCGTGAGACTGTTGCTGCTTATGCTTCTGCAAAGGGTGGTTTGAAGATGTTGACCCGCAATCTGGCTACGGAATGGGCTAAGTACAACATCCAGGTTAATGGAATTGGACCGGGTTATTTTGCAACCGCTCAGACCGCTCCAATCAGGGAAAAGGGACATCCTTTCAATGATTTTATCATAAGCCGTACCCCCGCTGCAAGATGGGGACTTCCTGAAGATCTGCAAGGTGCTGCTATCTTCCTCGCATCAGCTGCATCTGATTTTGTAAATGGTCAGGTATTGTATGTCGATGGTGGTATCTTAGCTTCGTTGGGTAAAGCTTCCAACGAATAAACAGAAATACTGTTTTTACATTTTAACAGGAGGGTGTCTTAAAATAATACGAGACACCCTCTTTTTTATCCGTTCATCCCCTGGGTATTCAGAACAATCTTCCAGATTCAAGGCAAAGTGCTTATTTTTTCCAACGTAAGGTTTCAATCAAATGGTCGATGTCTTTGGCGACAAAGTCGATGACCGGAACCAGCGAATCATTATTGGGAACCGAATTAAAGTAAAGCGCTCCCCTCATGAAATGGTGTATACTGTCGGTTACATAAAACTGGTAAACGGAAGCGGCTTCTGAACCCTGAATCCTGAAGATGCTTCCATAGATATGGTGTGCGGGATCGAGGATCGGGTTTTCCTCTATTGCTGTGGCTTTTGAGATGTGCTTTGAAACCATCAGGTGGGTGTCATCCAGGTACTTTGCCAGATTGTGGTCAATCTTTTTATAGCTCAGGTGCAACTTTGCGTTCAGCTTTGGAAATTCTACATTGATCCAATAGGGTTCATTGGGAGAATAGGGGTCGGGTGTGATTTTGCAATAAACAGGATAACTGAATTTGTAGGGAAACGTAGAATCCATATCCCTGTATGCCCTTTTGGGCAATTCAATTCTGAAATAGCCTCTTGGCTTCGGGACATAATTCTGCTGGCATGATGTGGCCAAGCATGAAATCATTAAAAGAAGCAGTCCTGTTCTTATCGTTAAAAAAATCAACTTGTTCATTGAAAAAATATTGAAAATCATTCTTCATTTATTGTCAGGTCGGGCAGGATTATCCTGATACGCCTGATCCTTCTTTTATCAACCGATTCTACCGTAAAGTGCAGATTGTGGAATTTTACCTCGTAACCGGCTTCAGGGATGCGTCCGGCCAGCTCGAGTATTAAGCCGGCCAGGGTGTCCGGATCCCCCGGCAGGTTGTCAAATGTATCATCGTCAACACCGGTGATTTTACAGAAATCGTTCAGTGTCGCCTTGGCTTCAAACAGGTAATCGTATTCGCCAAGCTTGTGGTATATCATATCTTCAGTATCGGTATCGTACTCGTCCTTGATTTCGCCGACTATTTCCTCGAGCACATCTTCCATGGTCACCAAACCTGCAGTGCCTCCAAATTCATCTACAATGATTGCAATATGGGTCTTCTTCTCCTGGAATTCATGCAACAGATCGCTGATCTGCATGTTTTCCGGGATAAACCATGCCTTACGGATAAGCCGTTGCCACTCTTTTTCTTCAAAGCTCCTGATATATGGCAACAGGTCCTTGGCATAAACAATTCCGCGGACCTGATCTATGGTGCCATCATAGATCGGGATACGGGAATAACCCGAGCTGATCACGGTTTGAATCAGATTATCAAAAGATTGGTTGATTTCCACCGCAGTGATATCCATTCTGGATCGCATAATATCCTTAACCTCGATGTCGCTGAAACGGGCAACCCCCTTCATGAGCTGTTGCTCTTCCACGGTAGTGTCTGTAACCACCAAATCATTAATGGTGTCAACCAGGTCGGAAGGGGTAAGACCCATCTTCCCTTTTATTTTACGGTGGATTAAGGTTTTTAACAGGGTTAAAATTGTGGTGTTGAGAGGATGTAACAGCACTACGGCTATCAGTATCAGCAGCACAATCAAAATCAGCGGAATAATTAAAGGGGATACTTCAGCGAAAATTATACCGGGAAATACAGAAATCTGTTCGGTAATATGACTGGCGGGCTCCAAGAACAGTTTGTTTATTGGTTTACGTTGCTAAATTACAAATAAAAAAGGCAGTCTCAACGGGCTGCCCTGAAGATTGTGATGGGGAATATTAAAAAGGCAAATCATCGTTGGGAACATCATTGCCAAAAGCAACGTTCCCCCCTTGATTATTATTGTTTTGGCTCTCAGCCGGTGCTCCGTATTGTTCCTGCTGGCCAGTAACAACAGGGGCCGGTCCGCTTTGTTTTCCACCACCCATCATGACCATATTGTCGCATTGAATTTCAGTGACATAGTGCTTAACACCCTCCTTGTCATCGTATTGTCTGGAACGCAGGCGTCCTTCGATATAAACCTGATTGCCTTTTCTGAGATATTTCTCGGCTACTTCGGCCAGGCCACGCCAAAGGATGATGTTGTGCCATTCCGTGTGTTCGGTTTTTGTTCCCTCACGCGATGTCAGAGTTTCTGTTGTTGCTAATGAAAAAGTTGCTTTTTTAATTCCGTTTCCGATATCCTGTGTGATTGGATCTTTCCCAAGATTTCCAATCAGAATAACCTTATTGATTCCCAATGCCATGATAAATTTTATTTATAAGTGAATACTATATACGTTAAACAAATATACCCTTTTAAAATACGAAATGAAAGAAAAAGGCGCATTATTTATCCTGAAGCGAATTTAGGAATTTATGGATCAAACGTGATACTGGATATTGGTGCATGGAGGCTTCGGGGACGCGGATCCATTCAGCCCTGATTTTATCTGCTGCCATCTCGTGTAACCGCACTATAAAAAACCGGGTATGAAGTTGCTGATGTGTTAACTGATGAACAAAATCCAGATGGCGTGAGGATAAAACAGGTTGGTGCGGCAGAATGTCTTGCTGCCACAACAGGGTGGCAGTCAATGAATCAGGGCTTAGCAATGAGTTGCTTTCAATCATCGGAAATTCATATAGCCCCTGCCAGATATCCCCTCTTCCGCGTCGTTGCATCAGGTATTCTGTTTGATTGTTTTGATCGACACGGTAAAGGAATAGGTAATTGAAGAAACGTTTCCTCACCGTGATCCTTTTACTTTTGAGCGGGATCTCTTTGGTGGCGTTCATTGCAAAGGCTTTACACCCTGTCTTGAAAATGCAATTCGGACAATCGGGATTGCGTGGAACGCAATATAAGGCTCCAAATTCCATCAATGCCTGATTAAAGACTCCCGGTTCTGCACCTTCTGAAAGCGAAAATGCCAGATTTTCCACGAGTTCCTTCCCCTGTTTGGTGTCGATGGGATCTGTAATCCCGCCATACCTTGAGATGAAACGAAGCACATTACCATCGACCACGACCTTGCGTTCACCAAAGGCAATGCTGGCCACTGCAGCGGCGGTATAGCTGCCCACCCCTTTTAACCGGATGATCTGATCATAGGTGTTTGGAAAAACCCCTCCCAATTCGTGCACGACCTGTTTTGCGGCGGCATGCAGATTCCGTGCTCTGCTGTAATATCCCAGGCCTTGCCAGATACGCAAAACATCCTGTTCTTCCGCATTTGCAAGCTGGTCGACAGCAGGAAACCGATCGATGAACCGGAGATAATAATTAAAGCCCTGGTCTATTCTGGTTTGCTGAAAAATGATTTCAGAAACCCAGATATGATAAGGATTTCGGGTATTTCTCCAGGGCAGATCCCGCGCATTTATCCTGTACCAATTGACAAGTTGTGTAGTGAATTTTATCATCGAATGCAAACATAATATACAGAGAGGGTTAAGCGAAAAAAAAATTAAAATTCTTTTCTATTTCTCTTAATATTATTTATCTTTGCAACCCATTAAAAAATTTATTATCAAATTATTAAACCGATAATGATATGACAAAAGCAGAAATCGTAGCTGACATTGCTAACAAAACAGGAATTGAGAAGGTTGCAGTTCAGGCAACAGTAGAAGCGTTCATGGAAACCGTTAAGAAATCTCTCGAACAAGGTGAAAACGTGTATCTCAGAGGTTTTGGAAGCTTCACTATCAAAGAAAGAGCAGAAAAAACAGGTCGTAATATTTCTAAAAATACTACAATCATCATTCCAGCTCACAACATTCCCGCATTTAAGCCTGCAAAGAGCTTTGTGAATGAAGTTAAGACTAATGTAAAATAATTAAAGTATAAGAACCATGCCTAGCGGAAAAAAGAGAAAAAGACACAAGATGGCCACACACAAACGGAAAAAACGTTTGCGTAAAAACAGACATAAGAAGAGATAAAAAATCCTTTTTGTCTTTTTTCGAAAATTAAAATTACATAATGTCTTTTTCAAGGCATTATGTAATTTAGTTTTTGGAAAAAGGGTTTGTCTGTTTCGGGTAATGAAAAAAATTAACAATAAACGGAACTATTCCTAAAATTCAATAACCGGTGAACAGAGAATTAATCATTGATTCAAATGCTACCGAGGTGAGCATTGCTCTCCTCGAGGATAAGAATCTGGTTGAACTCAATAAAGAAAAAAGTAATAACAGTTTCTCGGTTGGAGATGTATACCTTGGTAAGGTAAAAAAGATTATGCCCGGGCTTAATGCGGCCTTTGTTGATGTGGGATATGAGAAGGATGCATTTTTGCACTACCTCGATTTGGGGCCACAAGTCAACTCCCTGAATAAATATCTTAAACAGGCGCTCGGGGGAAGAGCAACGCAGCTGACGATGGCTGATTTCGAGCCGGAACCGGATATCGAGAAGACTGGAAAAATTTCTCAGGTCCTGACTCCAAATCAGTTGGTTTTAATTCAGATCGCAAAAGAACCCATCTCAACGAAGGGCCCAAGAATTTCATCTGAAATATCCTTTGCCGGACGTTTTCTGGTACTGGTTCCTTTCTCAAACCGGATCTCGATATCGCAGAAGATAAAGAGTGTAGAAGAGCGGAACCGGTTAAAACGTTTGATACAGAGCATTAAACCTAAGAATTACGGAGTAATTATCAGGACTGTAGCTGAAGGTAAAAAGGTAGCGGATCTCGATGCCGATTTGCAGTCGTTGACTGTTAAATGGGAGACCGCCTTACGGAAGCTCGGAACCGCTAAACCTCCTCAAAAAGTTATTAGCGAACTCGATCGAACTCAGGCCATACTTCGCGATCTTCTCAATGAGTCGTTTAATTCCATTCATATTAGCGATTCTATAATATATGAAGAAGTGCGCAATTATATAAAAACGATTGCACCTGAAAAGATTGAAATTGTTAAATTATATAAAGGCAAAGTCCCCATATTTGAGAACTTTGGGGTTGACAAGCAAATCAAAAACTCGTTTGGTAAAGTCGTTACCATCAAGAGCGGCGTCTACCTTATTATTGAACATACCGAAGCGTTGCACGTCATCGACGTAAATAGTGGTCATCGCGTAAACTCCGGTGTTAATCAGGAAGAGAATGCAGTTGCGGTGAACCTTGAAGCTGCTTCGGAAATTGCGAGACAACTGAGGCTTCGTGATATGGGTGGAATTATCGTGATCGACTTTATTGATATGCACGAAGGACTAAACCGGCGAAAGCTGTATCAGCGGCTGAAAGATGAGATGGTGAGGGACAGGGCAAAACATTCTATTCTGCCCCCCAGCAAGTTTGGGCTGGTACAGATCACCCGTCAAAGGGTACGTCCTGAAATGAATGTAGAAATTCTTGAAAAATGTCCCGTCTGTGATGGAACCGGAGAGATTAAACCCAGTATTATCCAGGTTGATGAGATCGAAAACAATCTGCGTTATCTGATCAGGGATCAGAATGAGCAAAAACTGACCCTGACCACACATCCATTTATTTTTGCTTACCTTACCCATGGGTGGTTTTCCATCCGAATGAAATGGCTTTTAAAGTTCAAACAGTGGATCAGAATTAAAGCCGTCCCATCGTATCATATGCTTGAATATCATTTTCATAACAAGCACGACGACGAAATTAAAATCTGATTCTTTACCGTTAATCTATTCTCAAAACTGACCTGCAAAGGTCAGTTTTGTTTTATATATTTTTACTTTTACCTTTGCACAAGTACACCAAATCCAACTCAATTGAAAGATTTAAAGATAAGCATAATAGGTGCTGGTAATGTTGGTGCAACAGCCGCAACCGCAATCGCTCAAAAAGAACTCTGTAATCAACTGGTTCTGCTCGACATAAAAAAAGGAATTGCTGAAGGAAAGGCTCTCGATATGTGGCAGTCTTCGCCACTGGCATTATACGATACCCGCACCATTGGTGTCACCGATGACTTTAGTGAAACGGCGAATTCGCAAATCGTCGTGATTACCTCCGGTAGCCCCCGTAAGCCGGGCCAGGACCGGGAGGATCTCGTCTCTCAAAACGCCCGTATCGTTCATCATGTAACACGTAGTGTATTACAGTATTCACCCAATGCAATCATCCTGGTAGTTTCCAATCCACTTGATGTGATGGCTTATTGTGCCTATCTGACAGCTAAGTGTGACCGGAG
>JAUZOX010000540.1 GCA_030706265.1 Bacteroidota bacterium
ACATTATCAGAAGAAAATGGAAAAACTACTTTGACCCTGAGCGGTTATCCTATCAATGCTACGGAAGAAGAAATAAAAACCTTCCGTGAAAATGAACCTTCCCTGCGACAGGGGTTTGCCGGTACTTTTGATCAATTGGACGAATACCTCTCAACGCTATAAACGCTTGCAATTGAATGAAGGAGAGCCCTTAGAAAATGTCTGATTCACATAGGACTGCTCTGTGTAAATTCGTAGTGCAGTCCTTTTCTTTTTTATTTTAACCAAAAGGCTATGGAAACAAAACGAAATGTAATGCTTTATATTGCAATGAGCCTGGATGGTTATATAGCAAAGCCCAACGACGATCTATCCTTTCTATCGATAGTCGAACATAGCGATGAAGATTATGGCTATTCGGATTTCATCCGCGAAGTGGATACCATTTTGCTGGGCCGAAAGACCTACGATTGGGTGATGACTCAAGTGGCCGAGTTTCCAAATGCCAACATCGAAACATATGTTATTACCAGGACTCCCCGTGCTTCAACGGGACAGGTCAATTTTTATAGTGGAGACTTAAGAGAACTTGTTTCAACACTGAAAAACCGGAACGGGAAAAATATTTTCATTGACGGTGGCGCCGAAATCGTAAACGAACTTTTAAAAGCGAAACTTATCGATGCATTCTATATTTCGATCATTCCGATTTTGCTGGGTGAAGGGATCAGGCTTTTTAAGGACGGAAGACCTGAACAAAAATTGGTCCTTGTGAAAGAAAAACAATTTGATTCGGGACTGGCTCAACTTGTATATAAAATTGCTTCTGATTAATAAACTCACAACATTGGTTATAACGTTAAGGGAACGTGAATTTTTTATCGGTCATATCAATATCAATAACAGTTCGGACCCCTTTGACTGAATCCTGTGAAACGGCAGGCAAGACTTTTCAGAGAGAAGGAGATTAAATAAGCGTTTTGACGCCGCTGCAATATTTTTTGAAAACCAATAACCGGACTGTTGGATAAGTTAGATCTGCGATGATTTTTTTAGCCAACCAATTTTGATTGTCCTTTTTTATTATCATTTTCCAAATCAATCATTTTAGCCCTGAGTTCTAAAGGATTTTGGGCTCATGCTTGCTAAAACATTTTTAGAATTGCTCTTTTTTTCTATATTTGCAATATGCCTTAGTGAATTCAATAACAATATCAACATTTTAATGTTTTGCCGTTGAGGGTGATATGAAAATTGATTTTAGAGGTATCTCACTTTTTATGGAAGTATAAGAGATCAGGATGGGAAAATTATTTGATAGGCTTACCAAAGATATCAGAATAGAGGAAGGGCTGCATTCCTGCATTAATTGCGGAACGTGTACTGCAATTTGTCCTGCCGCTGAATTCTACGATTATGAACCACGTTCAATCGTTGAAATAGTTCAAAGTCATGATGATGAAAAAATCGAGGCATTGCTATGCAGTGATACGATATGGTATTGCGGGGAGTGCATGTCGTGCAAAACCCGTTGTCCGAGGGGAAATGCTCCCGGGTTGATCATCATGGCATTACGTGCAGTCTCACAGGAGATGGGCTATTTTGTTAAAAGCGAAAAGGGGCGGCAGCAACTCTTGTTGAAAAGGGTAATCGGCCATAATATCCTGGAAACAGGATATTGCGTTCACAATAAGGCGGTAGTGCCAGCCATGCATCCGGAGCAGGGCCCCGTTTGGGAATGGGGTTACCGGAACATGCAGCTCGTTTATGAAAAAATGGGCGCTAATCTGGATGGAGAAGGAACCGGAGCGTTGCGTAAAATACCACAGGAGGCACTGGATGAGTTGAAAGCGATTTTTGAAGTAACCGGTGGAATGAAGCGGTTCGAATTGATCGAGGCCTATTCAAAAAAGGCTGCAGCAGACAAGGGAATAGAATTTGGCGAGGGATTAGATAATGAATACGTTAGGGAATTGATCTCTGCCAATAATCAGCATCATTGTAAGTCATGAATATAGAAGGAAAACGTCGGCTTTGGAAAGATTACCAAAAAGAGGTTGCGGAAGACAAGTTCTTTTATGTGAGGAGCTGCATCCGGCAAACTTTTTTTCCGGGTTCGGAACGTGCGTTTATCAGGATAATCGGTACGGAACTGGGAAAAGAGATCAATGAAGATCCCGCGCATACAAGCTGTACCGGTATCGGGTATCACACAGATATTGTTCCATTTGAAACCACGCAGACGGTTGTCGCCCGTCAGTTTTCACTGATGACGCAGGCAGGATTGGAAAATTATGTCCCTTCGTGCATCACCTCTTTCGGATTATATACCGAGATATTGGAGACCTGGGAACATTTTCCGCTGGTCGAAGAACAGGTTCGTGAAGCCTTGTATAAGGCAACCGGGAGAACTTTCAATAAGCCAAAGAATCTTGCACATGCCAGTGATGTCATTTTCAAGTTTAGAATTGAAATAGCGGCCAAGGCGAAATATAAACTGATCGATGTACATACCGGTCGTCCGCTGCGGGTCGTAGAACATATTGGTTGTCATTATGCCAAGATGTTTCCCCATAAGGGCATCGGTGGCGCCGAATATCCTTATGTGTTGGCCGGAATGGTTGAAGCATGGGGTGGAGAGGTTATCGACTATCCTGAACGCCGTCATTGCTGCGGATTTGGGTTCAGACAATACCTGGTTCAGGCAAACCGGGGCTTTTCGATTGCATGCAGCCAAAAGAAATTTGAGTCGATGCAACCCTATGAACCCGATATGATCATAACCAATTGTCCGGGGT
>JAUZOX010000541.1 GCA_030706265.1 Bacteroidota bacterium
ATTACAGGAAGTAATGGAAAGACCATTGTAAAAGAATGGCTGTTTCAATTGCTGAATTCAAAATTTAATATTGTCAGGAGTCCTAAGAGTTATAATTCACAGATTGGTGTACCGCTTTCCCTTCTCCAGATGAGTGAGGAGCATACGCTGGGAATCTTTGAAGCAGGAATCTCGATGCCCGGTGAGATGAAGACCCTGAGTCAGCTGATCACGCCCCGCATCGGAATCATTACAAATATAGGGCCAGCCCATGATGAATATTTTCATAGCTGGGAAGAAAAATTAACCGAGAAATTGAGGCTCTTTATAAATTCAAAAACCATCATTTATAACGGGGATGATGAATTGATAGACCAAGTCGCTCATTCAGTTCTTGGTAACTCGCCAATCGAATTTTTCACATGGGGCCACAAGGAAAATAATGCTTTACGAATTACAAGCATACTAAGTAATCATCAGCATACTATCATCGAAGCTGTGCATCAAAATGAAACGCTTCGTATCAGTATTCCTTTCACCGACAAGGCCTCTATTGAAAATGTGATGCATTGCTGGGCTACGATGATCAAAACGGGAGTTGATAATGAATTCATTGCTGAGATGATGCCAACCTTGACACCTATCGAAATGCGGCTGGAACTCAAAGAAGGCATTAACAACTGTTCGATCATCAATGACAGTTACAGTTCAGATTTATATTCTCTTAGCATTGCGCTCGACTTTCTGGATCAGCAACAACAGCATCCACACCGGACCATCATCCTTTCCGACATCCTTCAAAGCGGAAAAAAACAGAACGAACTTTATACCGAGGTAGCGATTTTGCTAAAATCAAAAGGGGTAAACCGGTTAATTGGAATTGGACCAGCTATCTACAAATTCGCAACATTATTTGATCTCGATAAGAGCTTTTATGCCTCTACTGAAGATTTTCTACAGGAATTTGATTACCAGTCTTTACACAATGAAACCATATTGCTGAAGGGTGCGCGGATCTTTGAATTTGAAAAAATACTTGAAAGGCTTCAACAGAAAGCTCACGAGACCGTGCTTGAAATCAATCTGGACGCATTGATTCATAACCTGAACTTTTATCGAAGCGGATTACATCCCGGAGTTAAAATGATGACCATGGTGAAAGCATTTTCATATGGTAGCGGGGGATTTGAAATTGCAAACATGCTTCAGTATTATCATGTTGATTATCTGACTGTGGCCTATGCCGATGAGGGTATTGAATTGCGTAAAGGGGGAATTTCCATGCCTATTATGGTAATGAATCCGGAAGAACTGGGAATGGATGGCATGATCCGTTATCATTTGGAACCCGAAATTTACAGCTTCCGTATCCTCGACATGCTTAAAAAAGCACTTGAAGCACATGCCGAAGACTTGAAAGAACCGTTCCCCGTACACATCAAATTTGACACGGGCATGCACAGGCTTGGTTTTGAACGTCAGGATTTAAAAGAATTGATTCTGCGTTTAAAAAACAGCCCCAACATTAAGGTCTGCTCCGCATTCTCCCATCTTGCAGGAAGCGATGACCCTTCGCTGGATTATTTCACTGAACACCAAATTGCACTCTTTAAATCACTGACCGATGATTTGCGTGACGGTCTGGGCTATGACTTCATATGCCACATTTTAAATTCGAGTGGTATCCGTCGGTTCCCATCTGCCCAGTTTAACATGGTACGTCTGGGCATCGGACTCTATGGCGTTGCGCCATATCCCGATGACCAGGAATTTCTTCAAAACGTAAGCACGCTTAAGACCATCATCTCGCAGACCAAATTCATTCAACCGGGTGATACCATTGGATATGGCAGAAGTTTTAAGACCCCAAAACTGATGAAGGTAGCGGTTATTCCGATTGGCTATGCCGACGGACTAAGCCGCCGGTTAAGCAACGGAGTTGGGAAGGTGTGGGTTAATGGCAAAGTAGTGCCCATAATCGGGACCATCTGCATGGATATGTGCATGATCGATATCACGGATGTCGAAGCCAGGGAAGGGGATACCGTCATCATCTTCGGCAAAGAATTACCCATCCAGGAACTTGCAAACGCACTGGATACCATTCCTTACGAGATACTGACCGGTATTTCACGCCGAGTAAAAAGAATCTATTTTCAGGAATAGCATTTAGAATTTCTCTTCTTCTGCTTTGGAGGCATCTTGTTTTCCGGAACAGTCAAAGTCAAAATGAAAATTAACCGGTTTTTCAAAGTCTCCTTTGCTGATCTTGATTTCAGGATCATTATACACCTTTTGCATATACAGAGCCCAGATCGGTAAAGCCGTATTGGCTCCCTGACCAAGGTTCATGGATCGGAAATGGACGCTGCGGTCTTCGGCGCCAACCCATATGCCGGTGACTAAATCAGGTGTTAGCCCCATAAACCAACCATCTGAGTTATTTTGAGTCGTACCCGTTTTACCGGCTATCGGATTCATCAATTTATACTTGTAACGCAAACGGATACCTGTACCGGTTTCAACAACCCCTTTCATCAATGTGAGCATTTGATAAGCTGTTTCAGCGCTCATGGCTTCTTCCTGACGTGGTACAAATCCCCTGAGTACGTTTCCATTCTTATCTTCTATACGAGAAACAAAAATCGGCTGAATATAGACCCCTTTATTTACAAATGTATTCATAGCCCCCACCATTTCGTATAGCGAAAGATCACACGTTCCTAAACAGATGGAGGGAACCGGATCGATAGGACTCACAACGCCCATTTTGCGTGCTACCTTAATAACGGA
>JAUZOX010000542.1 GCA_030706265.1 Bacteroidota bacterium
AATATGGAAACCGAGCGGAACATTCCGTTCCTGAAGCGGGAGTTTTTCTATTCCACCGATTATGATATCCGCAAAGTAGCTGCAGGGGCTTTGGTACATTGTCTCGGCCCGACAGGGATCGACGAATTGACAGAGGCTTCGTCTCCTGAGAACAGGTTGATATTAAGTCATTGCATGAATCCTTTAATTAACTCATAAACCCCGCATCTATGCTAAATCCGTTTGAGTATTATTTCAGGGCTTTTTACGAAGGAGGCATCTTTGTATACGGGTTAACGATTCTGTTGATGTATGCAACTCTGGCGATTCTTTCGTTCATCGGCATCGCCCGGTTTATCAAAAGGGAAAAGCATATTGATTACAATAAACTGAACGGCTCTCCTTTCACTCCCGGCATCTCGATCATTGCCCCTGCCTTCAACGAAGGGGTTACCATCATCCAAAACGTACGTTCACTGATGACACTGAACTACTCACGCTACGAGATAATCATCATCAATGACGGGAGTACAGATGACACCCTTGAAAAACTGATCAAAGAATTCGAACTGACGGAGGTTGATTTTGCTTACAATGAGAAGATCAAAACGCAGCCGGTCCGCCATATTTTCAAGTCGACCAATCAGGCCTTCGAGAAGCTGCTTGTTATTGATAAAGTCAACGGGAAAAGCAAAGCGGATGCTTCCAATGCCGGCATCAATGCCGCAGCCTATGATTTTTATCTGTGTACGGATGTGGACTGCATCCTGGAAAGAGACACGCTGACCCGCATGATCTATCCTTTCCTGGCTGAAAAAGAAGCCGGTGAGAAAAGGGTCATTGCCACAGGGGCTACATTACGGATCGCAAACTCGAGCGATATTGAAGACGGAATGATCGTCCGCATGCGCCCTCCCAAAAAGCTGCTGCCCCGCTTTCAGGAGATGGAGTATATCCGGTCCTATGTGCTGGGGAAAATGGGATGGAGCATGATCAATTGTGTCCCCAATGTCTCAGGAGGGCTTGGTATGTTCGACAAAGAAATCGCCATCAAAGCCGGAGGCTATGACCCCCTCTCTTTCGGAGAGGATATGGACTTGATTGTGCGCATGTGTGCCTACATGCGCGATAACAATCAGCAATATATCATCCGGTATATCCCTTCGACCCAGTGTGCCACCGAAGGACCTCCCAACCTGAAGATCTTCGGCCGGCAACGGACCCGATGGGGGCGCGGGCTGATCCAGATCATGTCGCTACACCGGAAGATTTTGCTGAATCCGCGTTACGGCCGGTTAGGAATGGTGGTGTTTCTTTATAATTTCCTGTTCGAATTTCTGGCCCCGATTATTGAAGTCATCGGAATCCTCTATTACATCTATATTGTGGTGACCCATCAAATTAACCTGCCATATGCTATATTATTACTGATTTTCGTTTATTTTTATTCGGTCATGATTACCACCATGGCGGTGTTCTGGGATCAGATTGTCCATCGCAACTATAAAACATGGGCGGAGGTATTCGGATTAAGCCTGATGGCTTTTCTGGAACCGCTGCTTTATCATCCGCTTATCGTGTTTTTTGCACTGAAGGGATACTATTTCTTTCTTACCGGACAAAAACACGTGTGGGGGAACATGCAACGTCAGGGTTTCGGACAAAAGAAACCTGATTCCTGATGATGATGATTATAAACCGGTAAACTCGTTTAAATCTGTTCTGATGAAGTATTTCTTTTTGTATTTGACTTTCGGTATTCTTTTTTTTGCGTTTCCGTCCGCCCCTTCGCTTTTTGCGCAAACGGCAGGGACAAACAGCACGGAATTGCTCAAACGGATAAAAAAAGAAATAGACGTCCGCAAAGATTATAAACAGGCAATCGAACTGTGTAAGAAAGGGATCAAAGATTATCCCAATGATGTGGATTTTCTTTTTCTCTACGGAAAAGCCTGTTTAATGAACCAAGATCCGGCCAGGGCGCAAAAAGCCGTAGCGGAAATTCTTCAAAAGGCTCCGCAATACAAAGATGCGTATCTGCTTGGCGCCAACATTCAACTGGTGAGACGAAATAATCCTGCGGCATCGGAATTGGTATCCAAAGGACTGTCACGTTTTCCGGGAGACCGGGATCTCGGATTGAAGAAACTGGATATCTTAAAGTCCGGCGGCAGTTACTGGAGCGCGGACAACCATGCAGTCCGCCTGCTTCAGATGTTTCCGAAAGATCCGGTAGTATTCGAAGCTTGCGTCAACTATTATAACAGTGCCGGAAACGCTTATCTGAGACAGGGGAACTATACCAAGGCCGCGATGGAATTCGATAAGGTTCTGGAGATGTCGCCCGCCAACCCGGAGGCACTCAGAGGAAACCTGACCGTAAAGACCCGTTCGGGCGACAATTGCAATTCGTTGAGCGCCATCAACCGCGCATTGAGCGAGCATCCCGGAGCGCATGAATTTCTGATGAAAAAAGTCACATTGTTGCAGGGGATGAAACGTTATCCCGAAGCTTTGGAAACACTGAAAGAGCTTCAGAAACGATATCCTGCCGATGCGAAAGCCCGCTCCCTGGAGACAGAGCTCAGGCTGGAAGCGGCCCGATACTACAAAAGCACCGACCCCTATTATCAATACCAGGGTGTACTGGAGAAAGCTCCAGGGAACCGCGAAGCACTTAACAATGCCATCGAGATGTCCATTAGCCATGAGCAACCGGACGAAGCCATGGCTCTGATCAATAAGGCGCTGAAGAAAAACCCTTCGGACCGGGCTTTGTTGACCCGTA
>JAUZOX010000543.1 GCA_030706265.1 Bacteroidota bacterium
AAAATAGAAAGCTCTTTTTGTTATGAAATACAGCCTCATGGGTATCATTTAACCATTTCTCTCATATTATCAACCATTTCTCCAATACTACCTTCCCTCTTATCCATAAAAGCTTTATCGGTATATAACGAAGCACATTGTGAACTCGAGTTCTTAAGAAGACGCCATTCTGCCCAAAGGTCATCATATTTTTGAATGGCTTTTCTTACAACCTCCTTATTCATCTCCCCCTTGAGTTTGAAGTTTCCATCCTCGATCATCAGAATCCACATTTGTTCTATTAATGCAAATTTAATCCTGCCATATGTACACGATACTCGGATTGCTTCAAGTGTGATGGAATCCTTCATTTCCAGCTGATTGGAGAGTGCTTCCATCTGTCTCCAAATAGCTACTGCTTCTGTTTTCTCGGCGAGTACTTTCTTTTCAAGATGCTTATCCAGGATGCTTTTGACAATTTTTGTATTGCTTTCGGCAGAGAAAAACTGATCACGTGCCCACCAAACAGAATTGTCAGTATAGCTGTTCAACTGTCCTTTTCTGACACCCTCAATACTTAATAAAGCTATTTGCCGGAATATATCAGCATTGATACCTGATAAACCCATGCGATCTGTGAACTCCCTGAACAAGGTCTCTTCCGGTCTACTGACGTCCATAGCCCAATGAGAGACTACATAGTTATTCAGATCATTCCATATCTCATTTTTCAGATAGGGTCCCTCCCATCCTCCACCATTTGACCACGTCCAAATCCCAGCCAACAAACCATTCTTCAAAATATCTTTTACACCTCTTTGTGCATCGGGGGGATTCAACTTTC
Organism: Bacteroidota bacterium; assembly: GCA_030706265.1. Taxonomy (GTDB): domain Bacteria; phylum Bacteroidota; class Bacteroidia; order Bacteroidales; family Cfx3-03; genus Cfx3-03. The sequence continues at coordinate 824 of JAUZOX010000543.1, forward strand.
CGGTAAAACCATTAGTCTGCCAGTTAAGTTCATATTTAGTTTCCGGCCACCCATTGATAACACCGGAGCCTGTATAGTATGGATGCGATCCTTTTCCGTAACCTTCCATCTGAGATTGCGATTCGATGATCTGCCGATGTTTTCCAATCCCAATGCAAGGATTGAATGGCGTCATCCGCTGGAAATCGCCCTGCTGATACTTAATCGAAAAAAAGAGGTTGGGATGTGGTTCAATGGCATTGGTGACAGCGAGGTAATATTTAGGATTCACATGAAACCGGTTTCCAAAATCCCATGTCCGGTAAAAAAGTTTCTTATTGCGTTTGACGCAGATCTCCTCTCTCAAAATATTGATAAGCAAAATATGATCTTTAATACTTTGCTCATCGTTGTTGCTTATGGGACTACCTCCTCTGTGAAAAGGAGTATCCTGAAGATAAGTTTCACCAAAACGTAATACGATTCCGTCCAGTTCCGGAAAGTGACTAAATATATCATCAATCTGTGTAATCAACAGTTTTTGAGTCATTTTACGCTGTATATCCGGCTTTCTGGCTCTTTCAGCAATTCCACCCGGATTATCCTCTTTGGTGTCTTTTGCTTCTATTTGATCGCCATACTTATCCCATATTGACTTTGGAAAGACCAAAAAGTCTGTAAAAGCATAGACATTTAACCCGACAGCCTTGTAGCTGTGAATCTTGGCGAGGTTTACTAGAGCTTTATTTTCTATCCACTTTCGTTCTTCACTTCCTTTGGGTACTACGTTCTTTTCAAAGTTATCATAGGTAATTCCAGTATTGATATGGCAAAACAGAACCGCGGCTTTAAACCCTTGCGATTTAAGATAAGTTGGATCCACATATTTAGTATCAAAAGGCTTTTCCCCGGGATTATTATGTACCATGTTCATGATATAGTCCAAGGATTGTGCCTGGAGTTCGACACTGAAAAAGAGAAATGCTAAAAGGAATAAAAATGACCGATATTTTGTATTCATAGTATTAAAATATTATGCCCAAAAAGGAAACGTATACCTTGAGCTAAAATGAGAATAACAAAATTACCGATATTACATTGATCAACCCATATCTGAATGATGCAAAGATATGTGTGAACTATCAATTTTGACTTATCCGAATGAATTTTCCATTTAAAAAATCCATTTTACAATGCACAAACAAATCAATTACATGCGTTGGTTTCATGGATAAATTCAACATCGGGCCACGCACTTAATACATCTCAACAATATAATGTATAAAAGAATGATGACATTTGTTAAGCTAAAGTTGTCTTACAACAAACCAAGTTTTGAAATGCAATTATCCTAAATAAATTAGTTTTAAGAAATAAGATGAAAAATAAATTTTCTGTTTTGGTGATGATGCTATTGCTATCAGCACCTTTTGCCGGTAAAACACAAACGCAGGCTGTACCCGGACTCGAAGCCAGAGGAGGTTGTCCTACCTTCTTCGGGAAGTTAAAAGCAAAACAGCCGGTAACAATTGTCTATTTCGGTGGAAGCATTACCAATCACCCCGGCTACCGTGTCTTTTCAGAAGAATGGTTCAAAAAACAATATCCTGAAAGTAAATTCACAACAGTTAATGCCGGGATAGGTGGAACTGGTTCCGACCTTGGCGTCTTCCGCATGGATCAGGATGTGCTGGATCATAATCCTGATCTGGTATTTGTTGAATTTGCAGTGAATGATGCCGGTACTGATTCTTTGATGATCTACCATTCTATGGAAGGAATCGTACGTAAAATCAAAAAACATAATCCCAAAACAGATATTTGTTTCCTCTATACTTTAAATGTGGGTATGTTGAATGATTTGACGCAGGGACGACTATATAAATCTATGCGGTACATGGAAAATATCGCAAAATATTATAACATTCCTTCTGTTAACTTTGCTATGGATGTGGTTGATTTGGT
>JAUZOX010000544.1 GCA_030706265.1 Bacteroidota bacterium
CTGGGAACATTATTGCTATACCGGGGATAAGGATTTCCTGTCAAAACGGGGATATCCGCTTATGAAAGGAGCTGCCCGCTTCATCATGGACATTTTGGTTGAAGCCCCTGCCGGCACTGCCCTCGAAGGCAAGCTGGTAACAAATCCTTCCTATTCTCCCGAGAACTCATTTTATCTTCCCAATGGGGATAAATCGGTCTTTACTTACGGAGCGACTATGGACCTTGAAATCATCCATGATCTGTTGACCAACTGCATTGAAGCGAGCACTATTTTGAATGTCGATGCCGGTTTCAGGGCAGAATGTCAAAAGACACTTTCCCGGCTGGCCCCGATCAGGATCAATCCCAAGGACGGGCGTATACTGGAATGGGCAGAAGACTACAAGGAAACGGATCCGCATCATCGCCATACATCCCATTTATATGGATTGTATCCCGCGAACCAGATTACGGTTGTCGGAACACCTGATCTGGCAGCTGCTGCACGTAAGACCCTCGAAGCAAGAGGAGATGCCGGTACGGGTTGGAGCCTGGCCTGGAAAATCAACATGTGGAACCGTTTACTCGACGGCGACCATTCGTTTAAGTTACTATCCGTCCTCTTGAGTACAAAGACACTCCCCAACCTGTTCGATAATCATCCTCCTTTCCAGATAGACGGGAACTTTGGAGCCACGGCAGCCATCGCCGAGATGTTGATTCAAAGTCAGCACCAGACGCCGGATGGCAGCTTCGAACTTCATTTGTTGCCGGCACTTCCTTCTGCCTTGCCTTCCGGTTCAGTAAAAGGACTAAAGGCCCGTGGAGGATTCCAGGTCGATCTCGTTTGGAATAAAGGCCAACTGGTATCGGCTCGCATCCTGTCCAATAACGGGGGAAAGCTTCATCTCCGTTTAGGCGCTAAGGTCGTTGATTACAATACCAATGCCGGAGATATCCTGCAGCTGGATCAAAATCTGGCTAAAAAGTCAACGAGGTAGTTTTTCCAAAAGAAGTTCAAGGTCAGTCCTGATGCAACGACATTTTATCACATTGTTGGTATTGCTGGTCGCTTTGTTTCAACCCAGCGGTTTCGGGCAGAAACTGACAAATCCAATGGTCTTTGCCCCTTCTGAGGGATGGATCAAACCGGCCGAGCAGCCCTACCGTCATGAGATCTGCCTGAACGGACTCTGGCAGTTCCAACCTGTAAAGCTGCCTGAAAAATTCCGCGAAGGGATTGATCCGGCGCCTGTGCTTCCTCCTGCAGATGAGGATGGATGGAACAAAACACCTATCCGGATACCCTCGCCCTGGAATGTAAACAGTTTTGCCGACAATAAAGGGCTGGGTGGAGACTTCAGGTGTTACCCCAGTTATCCCAAAGAATGGGAAAACGTGAAGATGGGTTGGCTCAGGAAGAAGTTCACGGTACCTGAAAAATGGAAAGGAAATCGGATACTGATGCATTTCGAAGCAGTTGCCGGGGACGCCGATATCAGGATCAACGGTAAGCTAGCCGGAAAGCATTTTGGGATATTCCTGCCCTTTGATGTTGATGTCACAAAGGCTGTCCTCTTTGGCAGGGAAAATGAAGTATGTATCGGCATCCGCAAGCCTTCGCTGTTTGATCAAAAAGGGGATTACGGACGGCGCACTTATCAGGCCGGCTCGTTTTGGGGACAGCATATTGCAGGCATCTGGCAGGATGTTTACCTGGTCGGCGTCTCTCCTGTGAGGATATCCGATGTGTTTGTGAAGCCATCACCCGCTGGCCATAAGCTCGAAGCTGAAGTAACGATTTGTAACGACCGGGATGATGACGTGAGGGTCTCTCTCGACGCCAAAGCCTATCCCTGGATTTCCAAAGCCGGAAAAGAGGTGCTTTCATCCCCGATACCCGATTATATCCTCGGTTCAAAAGCCTCGCTGACCATGCCGGCATCCGGTATTAATGTTCCGGCACATGGAACCGTCAAAACGGTTTTATCGGTCACCGTTAACGATGAGTTGAAATACTGGTCACCGGAAACCCCTTATCTCTACGGTCTTGTGATCCGGACAACACAGGACGGGAAAATCACCGACAGCAAATATACCCGTTTTGGCTGGCGTCAGTTTGAAATTCGGGAGAATCGGTATTTCCTGAATGGAAAGCCTATTGTCATGAAAGGAGACTCATGGCACTTTCTGGGAATTCCACAAATGACCCGTCGTTATGCATGGGCCTGGTTCAAGGCCCTGCGGGATGCCAACTTAAATACGGTTCGTCTTCATGCCGAACCCTATCCTTCTTTTTATCTCGATGTTGCAGATGAAATGGGGATCCTGGTCCTGGACGAAACGGCCGTGTGGGCCAGTGACGGAGGACCTAAACTGGATGACCCTGCCTATTGGCAGGATAGTAAGTCGCATCTTTCGGAGCTCATTCTGCGCGATCGCAACCACCCCAGTGTCATGGGATGGAGTGTTTCAAACGAGGTAATGCCGGTCGTGACCAATGTGATGCATAATCCGGTTGGCATCAAGGATACCCTGGTAAAATATTATGGCATCTGGGCCGATATCTGTCGCAGGTTTGATCCTACCCGGCCATGGATCTCTGCGGATGGAGAGGACGATGGAGAAGGCAGGTTGCCGGCATACATGGTCCATTACGGAGGTCCCGGTGCCATGGACCGCGCCCGGAAGAACGGCAGGCCATGGGGCGTGGGCGAAGCAGGCAATGCTTATTACGGAACGCCTGAACAGGTCGCGGAGACCAATGGCGGTAGGGCTTACGA
>JAUZOX010000545.1 GCA_030706265.1 Bacteroidota bacterium
ACACGCCTGGAAAACAATGTTGTAGTAATATCTCCATTTTCCAACCAGCAACAAGTCAAATTAACCGGAACCGTTACCGACGTCTCTAACAACGAACCCATCGTAGGAGCTATCGTATCGGTGGAGGGAACCACTATTGGAGTTCAAACCGATGTCAATGGCAGGTTTACCATTAATCTTCCAAAATCAAATGCGGTTATCAAGGTTACTTTTTTGGGATACCTTCCCCAAGTGATAACTTTAAAGGGCCAGACCAGAATCGATATCAAACTCACTTCAGAAGTTAAACGACTTGAAGAAGTCGTCGTTGTCGGTTATGGTACCGTCAGGAAAAAAGACCTGACCGGTACGGTTAGTTCCATCAAAACGGAAGAACTGGTAAAAACGCCCTCCAGCAATGCCATTGAAGCCGTGGAAGGAAAAGTATCCGGCGTAGATATTATCAAAACCAGCGGTTCAGCCGGTGCCGGGATCAATATTACCGTCCGTGGAAATCGGTCCATCAATGCGGGTAATAATCCATTGTATATTGTAGATGGAATTCAATACACCAATATACAAGACGTTAACCCCAGCGACATTGCCAGCATGGAGGTTTTAAAAGATGCTTCTACAACCGCAATTTATGGGTCACGCGGTGCAAATGGAGTTGTTATCATCACAACAAAAAAAGGGGCTGAAGGAAAAGTAAAAGTTACGGCCGGGAGCTACTATGGCGTTTCGGAAGTAGCCGGTTACCCCGTTCCAATGAATGGATCTCAATTTGCCGATTTGAAAAGACAGGCATACCGTACCAATGGGATCTGGAATAGCACAGCCGATGACCCGAAAGTCTTTACCAGTGCAGCTGAAATAGCCGCCATCAACAACAATACCTCGACATACTGGCCGGGTTTGTTACTGCACAAAGGATCGCAACAAGATTATGTCGTGGGTGTTTCAGGTGGAACCGACAAGACCAAAGTCTATTTTTCATTTGATTATTATAAAGAAGAAGGAGTGCTCAATAATGACTATTCGAACCGGTACACACTCAGGCTCAACATCGACCAGAGCATCTTTAATACCTTCAAAGTAGGGTTGGAAAGCCAATTGGCCTATTATGATCAAAATTTAAGAAGCGATGCCATCTTAACGGTAGCCAACAAAGTTATCCCCTATTTCACACCCTATAACACAGATGGGACCCTGGCAAAATATCCCGGAAATGCAAATCAGCTAAATCCGCTCTTGGAGGAATTACCGGGTGCTTATGTTAACCAAAACAACATCACCCGGCTACTTTCGACGGCATATGCCGAATGGAAACCGTTGAAAGGACTGGTTATCAGATCCAATTTTGGGGTTGTCAATTCAAGTACCCGCAATGGACACTTCGAAGATGCAAATACCATAACCAGGGCGCTTTCCACCGGTTCATTATCTTCAATCACCAACACGACACAGGCTGATTTGACCTGGGAGAATATCATCACCTATGAAACCAAATTCGATAACCATTCGCTATCGCTTACGGGCGTTACCAGTTACTTATCCAATCGTACCGACAATTCCTCAGCTTCAGGAACCGGACAACTATTGGCAAATCAATCCTTTTATGCCTTGCAGAACAATCCTTCCAACCTTTCAATTTCCAGTAATTATGTTGGAAGCAACCTGCAATCAGGGGCATTAAGGATCAATTATGCATTCAAGGATAAATACCTCTTTAGTTTCACGGGACGCGAAGACGGAGCATCTGTCTTATCTCCCAAAAACCGTTGGCAGTTCTTCCCGTCAGCAGCCGTGGCATGGAGAGTAATTGACGAACAGTTTATGAAGGATATTCCGGTAATCAGTGATTTTAAAGTCAGGGCAAGTATCGGACGTGCCGGAAACTCAGCAGTAAAGCCCTATCAAACACAAAGCGGCCTGATGTTAATCCCCTTTGCATGGAATGATCAAACGGCCCTTGCATATGGTTTGCTGCCTCAAATTGGAAACAAGGATTTGAAGTGGGAGCTAACAACAACAAAGAATCTCGGTTTTGACTTTGGTGTGTTGAAGAACAGAATTTCGGGAAGCATCGATATTTATGATTCAAAGACGAAAGATCTTCTATACTTACAGCAATTGCCCCCCACTTCAGGAGGACTCTCCATATTAAACAACATAGGCAAGACCAGAAATTCAGGACTGGAAATTGCACTTCGGACCGTAAACTTCCAAACCCGTAATTTCTCCTGGATATCCAATATTACTTATACCCGGAATAAGGAAAGAATCGAGTATCTGCCCAATGGCAATGATGTTGCAAACAATTTAATCATTGGCAGCCCCGTCAACTCGTTCTACGACTATAAAAAGATTGGGATCTGGCAAACTGCCGATTTAACCGATGCCACCAGCTATGGTTATAAACCCGGTGACATAAGGGTTCTGGATATCAACAAAGATGGAAAGATCACGGCCGTGGATGACAGAATGGTAGTAGGTTCGGCAGTTCCCCTTTATAGTGTCGGTTTTAACAATGATTTCAAATTCAAGAATTTTGATTTGAACGTTTTTGTTTTTGCCCGGGTGGGACAGACTTTCGTATCCACTTATGCCAATAAATTCGAGCCTAATGCAATTGAAAATGGTGCCGTGGTAGACTACTGGACGCCTGAAAATCCAACAAACGCATATCCGCGTCCGGATTCAAAGATTTCAAGAGCTGCGCTTCCGTTTGCAACAACCCTGGGATACAAGGACGGTTCATTTTTAAAGATCCGGAATATCACC
>JAUZOX010000546.1 GCA_030706265.1 Bacteroidota bacterium
CTGGCCTGGGCCATTACCATCCACAAGAGCCAGGGGCTCACTTTTGAAAAGGCGATCATCGATGCCAATGCTGCCTTTGCACACGGCCAGGTTTATGTTGCCCTGAGCCGTTGTAAGACGTTGGATGGAATTATTTTAAATACCCCTATTTCAACCGGTTGCATTAAAACGGATCATACCGTATCCGCATTTACGCACGAAGCAGAGCAAAATCAACCGGATCAGGAGTTGCTGGCGCGTTCAAAACAGGCATTCCAACAAAAACTTCATGCGGAGCTTTTCGACTTTACTGTTTTAGGCCGCAGGATGCAATATCTGATTAAGATTCTGAATGAACACAAAGCCAGCTTTTTAGATAGCTATCGGGAGTCTTTTGATAACATGAGTGATTTGTTGAAATCCGATCTGCTTAGCGTGGCTAATAAATTTGCGGTTCAAATTAAACAATTGTCTGATGATCAGATAAGTATTGAAGAGAATGTTACCCTACAGGAACGCACACGGAAGGGATGTGCCTATTTTCTTGAAAAGACCAATGCCTTGATGCATTTGGTTTTGAAGAATACTCCCGTCGAAACAGACAATAAGGTTGTTCGTAAGTCGGTCAACGATGCATTGGAAAAACTGCGTCAGGAGGCCAATATCAAGTTATCGTGTCTTAAAACTTGTTTGAAAGGTTTCATCGTCATGGAATACCTGGATGCAAGGGCAAAAGCAACCATAGAAAAACCCGAAATCAGGAAACCGGCTTTAAAGAAGGAAGACTATGCGGCAATTTCAAATATCCATCCCCAGTTATACAAAAGGCTTAGAAAATGGCGTAACAGCAAGGCGGAAGAAGCCAATCTGCCTGAATACATGATCATGCCCCAAAAGACGTTGATGGAATTGGTGAAAAGGTTACCTGAGAGCCGGTATGAACTTCAGAATGTAAAAGGATTCGGGAAATCGAAGACGCTGCAGTTTGGCACCGAAGTGCTTGAAATTGTCAAAACATACATGATAGACAATCACATCGGATCCTCCAATGGCATTCCTGAACCTTCGGACGCAAATGAATCTGTTGCTCCGGATGACACTATTGAACAGGAAGAAGGTACTTCAAAGCCGAAAGCTGAAATCAAAAAGAAAAAAGCAGACACCAAACTGCTAAGTTTCGATCTGTTTAAATCGGGAGCCACCGTCGAAGAGATCGCAAGAGAAAGAGGACTGACGGTTTCAACTATTGACGGTCATCTTTCACACTATGTCAGGACCGGAGAGCTTGAGATCGGCATGGTTGTGCCGCAGGAAAAAATAGCCCTGATTACGGAGTATTATATCAACAATCCCAATTCGGGCATGACGGCTGCGAAAGAAAGCCTTGACGAAACCATTTCATACAGCGATATCCGGTATGTCCTTAAACACCTGGAACATCTGAAACAGGGAGATGCCGAATTACCGGAATAGTTGATCCTATTCTGAAACGGCAACTTTCGAAATCAGGGTAGCCGGGGTGCAATCTGTGACCGTGATTTTTACATAATCTCCGGGGACAAAGTCATGGGCTTCGAAAACCGCCACCTTATTTTGGCTGGTACGGCCAAAGAGAAATTTATTGGATCGCTTGCTGAAACCTTCGACCAGGACTTCAAATGTCTTTCCGATGTCTTTCTTATTGCTTTCGAGCGAGAGCTGCTGCTGCAAGTCAATGATTTCCTGCAGACGTCGGCCTTTGACCTCTTCGGGAACATCATCCGGAAACCGTTTTGCTGCTGCCGTATCGGGACGCTCGGAATATTTGAACATGTATGCCATGTCAAAAGGCACTACTTTCATCAGATTCAGGGTATCCTGATGATCTTCTTCGGTCTCGCTACAGAAGCCGGCAATGATGTCGGTGGAGATGGTGCAATCAGGAATCCGGCTTTTGATGGCCTCTATGCGGCCCAGGTACCAGTTCCGGTCGTATTTGCGGTTCATTTTTGCCAGCATACGGGTAGAGCCGCTCTGGACAGGGAGATGGATCGCCTTACAAATATTCGGATACCGGGCAATCATCTCTATCAGTTCATCCGACAGGTCTTTGGGATGGGAGGTGGCAAAGCGAACCCTTAAAAGCGGATTGATCAGGGCAACTTTTTCGATCAGCGCTGTAAAGTTGAATCTTTCATCCCCGTTCTCCCACGCATAGGAGTTTACATTCTGACCAAGCAGCGTGACTTCACGATAACCTTTTGAAAATAAATCTGCTGCTTCATCTATGATCGTTTGCGGATTTCTGCTGCGCTCTTTTCCTCTCGTATAAGGCACCACACAGTAGGAACAATAATTTTCACATCCCCGCATGATCGAAATAAAGGCCGAAACCCCGTTGTTGTCAATCCTGATAGGCTCAATGTCCTCATACGTTTCCGAAGAAGAAAGCAGGATGTTAACCGCTTTTTGCCCCTCTTCCACCTCGGTCATCAGTTTGGGCAGTTCACGGTAGGCGTCGGGGCCTGCAATGACCGTAACATGGGGCTCTTCGACGAGGAGCTTGTCTTTCAGCCTTTCAGCCATGCAACCTAAGAGGCCGATGACCAGTTCGGGATTTTTCTTTTTCAGGGACTTAAATTCGCGCAGGCGGGCGCGGACACGCTGTTCTGCATTGTCACGAATAGAACAGGTGTTGATAAAAATGACGTCGGCTTCTTTCATGTTCATGGTAGATTCATAATTGGCATCTGCCATGATGGATCCTACGATCTCGCTATCCGAAAAGTTCATCTGACAACC
>JAUZOX010000547.1 GCA_030706265.1 Bacteroidota bacterium
ATATAGCGCGGATCCATCAGCTTAATCAGGTCTTTCATGATGATGTTGATGCAGTCTTCGTGAAATGCCCCATGGTTGCGGAAACTAAAGAGATAGAGCTTCAGGCTTTTGCTTTCGACCATCTTCAGGTCGGGAATATAGGAAATATAGATGGTCGCAAAATCGGGCTGGCCGGTGATCGGACACAGGCTGGTGAATTCCGGGCAGTTAAATTTGACCCAATAATCGTTCTCCGGATGCTTATTGTCGAATACTTCCATGACGTCCGGATTATATTCGAAAGAGTATTTCACATCCTTGTTACCCAGCAGGGTTAGATTCTTAGTGGTCATATGTTAAATATTAGGATTAGATCTGTTATTTGGAACATGCGTGGATGAACTTCGTAAGATAATAAATTTATCAAACAGGCCGTTTTGATTTCGCAGGTATGCCCGGTTCGTCGGTGTTGTATTTTCAAACATGCCCGGATTATCTGTTTGGATATTAAAAGTCGGGTAAAAATTATTTTTCCTGTTTGTCGATTTTATGGAATGAGCTGGTGATCCCCTGGATCAGCGAAGAGCTGAATCCCTGGTGTTCCATCTCGTTTAATCCGGAGATCGTAATACCTCTCGGAGTGGTGACCTTGTCGATTTCCTCTTCAGGGTGGTGGTTCGACTGTAAGATCAATTCACAGGCTCCTTTCATGGTTTGAGCCGTGATGAACTGGGCCACATCGGCTGAAAATCCGATCTCGATGCCGCCCTGCATCGCAGCCCGCATGAACCTGAGTGCAAACGCAATGCCGCATGAACCCAGCACGGTTGCGGAGGCCATCAGCTCTTCGGTGATGATAACGGATTTGCCAAGCAGATCAAAGATATCGCTGATCTCGTCCTTGTATGCTTCCCATTTTTTGTCGTAGGCCAGGCAGGTTAACGACTCGCACAGGGCGACGGCCGTATTGGGCATGGCCCTGAAAAGCGGATTCCGGTCTCCGACGACAGCTTCGATCGTTTTTAGGCTGACGCCCGTGACCATAGATACCAGGATCATCTCCGGTTTCAGCACCGGCTTGATTTCTTTCAGGATATCGGTCAGCTGATAAGGCTTTACAACCAGGAAAACGAGGTCGGCTTCCTTCACGGCGGCGACATTGTCGGTCATCACCTTTACACCTTTTTCTTTTAGATGACCGATCAGGTGTATCTTGCGCCTGGTGACGATAATATTTTCGTTTTGGATGGCTTCGCTTTTTACCAATCCATCTGCGATGGCTGATCCCAGATTCCCTCCGCCTATAATGGCAAATTTCTTGTTTGTCATGACTTAAGATATTGATTCTTGCTGTAACATTTCACCACTATGGGCAAACATTGAGGTTGTTGCAACAATTACTGATTACACTCAGAAACCGGAGTGGCCTTAAAAATTCAATCAAAAAACCTTTCAGGCCTTTGCTTAATGCCCCACAACCCGGTATGGATTTACAAAATTAATATTTTTAACACATTCACCGACAGAGATGCGGCAAGCACAACCGTAAATTACTAATTTTGCAAATTCTGAACTTTAAGCTAATTTGTAAAAGCAACACGATGGATATTGCGCCTAAATACGATCCAACGCAGATCGAAGATAAATGGTATAAATACTGGCTTCAAAAGAAGTACTTTCATTCCGAACCCGATAACCGTGAACCTTATGTTGTCGTTATTCCGCCACCTAACGTGACCGGAGTGCTCCACATGGGCCACATGCTCAATAACACCATTCAGGATGTACTGGTTCGCCGTGCGCGCATGCAGGGCAAGAATGCATGCTGGGTGCCGGGAACAGACCATGCTTCTATCGCCACCGAGGCCAAAGTCGTTGGGAAGCTGCGTAAACAGGGTATCAACAAGACCGATATCAGTCGTGATGAATTTATGGTCCACGCCTGGGAATGGACCCACAAGCATGGGGGCATCATATTGGAGCAGCTTAAAAAACTGGGCGCTTCGTGCGACTGGGACAGGACAAGCTTTACCATGGATCCGGGATATTACGAATCGGTCATCGATATTTTTATAGACTTATATAATAAAGGTCTCATTTATCGTGGCGTTCGCATGGTAAACTGGGACCCGAAGGCATTGACAGCACTCAGCGATGAGGAGGTGATCTACAAGGAATTACAATCAAAACTTTATTATATCCGCTATCAGGTTGAGGGCACCGAAGACGAATGGGTCACCATCGCCACAACCCGTCCGGAGACCATACTGGGTGACACGGCTATTTGCGTTCATCCCGAAGACGAGCGTTTCAGCCATCTGAAAGGCAAACGGGTGCTGGTGCCATTGCTGAACCGCTCCATCCCCGTGATCCAAGATGAATATGTGGACCGTGAATTTGGCACAGGGTGCCTCAAGATTACTCCGGCCCACGACATCAACGACTATAACATCGGAATCAAACATCATCTGGATTCGATCGATATCTTCAATGACGACGGTACCCTCAATGCAAAGGCGCAGTTATATGTCGGGCAGGACCGTTTTGAAGTTCGCGATCAGATTGCAAAGGACCTTGCAGCCGGGGGATACCTGGTCAAAGAAGAGGCCTATATCAACAAGGTCGGATTTTCGGAGCGCACCGATGTAGTCATCGAACCCAAGCTTTCCATGCAATGGTTCCTGAAAATGGATAAACTGGCAAAGCCGGCTTTGGATGTGATACTCGACGGGACCGTCAAATTTCATCCCGAGAAGTTTGTCAACACCTACCGTCA
>JAUZOX010000548.1 GCA_030706265.1 Bacteroidota bacterium
AGGGTGAGGTGTGGGTCTCGAACCCACGACCTCCAGAACCACAATCTGGCGCTCTAACCAACTGAGCTAAACTCACCGTGATTATGGATGCAAAGGTATGATATATTTTGAAAATGCCAAATAAAGTTTAGTTTATTTTCCAAAATTCGGTCTGGTTGGGTGAAGGTATTTCCGGAATTGCCTAAATTTGAGACTTCATTAAAAGACGAAATTTATGGCAGATGTAATTGACTATAAGATCATAGGGAGTGAGATGCAAATCGTTGAAATCGAACTCGATCCCAGTGAAGGTGTCCGCGCGGAAGTAGGCGCCATGATGTACATGGAGGAGAGCATCCAGATGCAAACCGGTACCGGTGGAGGGCTGTTTGCCGGGTTCAAAAGGATGGTCAGTGGCTCCGGGTTCTTTATCACTACATTTGTCAATGGCGGTTATGGAAAATCACATGTTGCCTTTGCGGCCCCTTATCCGGGCAAAATCATTGTCCTTGAACTGGACCAGATCGGCGGAAGCTTTTTGTGTCAGAAGGATGCTTTCCTTTGTGCCGCAAATGGCATCGACATCGAGGTGGCCTTCACCAAAAAGATCGGGGCCGGCTTATTTGGCGGTGAGGGGTTCATCCTGCAACGGCTGAGCGGGAACGGGCGCGCCTTTATCCATGCCGGCGGTACGATCATAAAAAAAGAGTTACGGCCCAATGAATCATTGCGCGTAGATACCGGCTGCCTGGTAGCCTTTGCCCCAACGGTAGATTATGACATTCAGTTTATAGGCGGCTTCAAGAATGCCTTGTTTGGCGGGGAGGGACTGTTCCTGGCAAAACTGACGGGGCCCGGAACGGTTTATCTGCAAAGCCTGCCATTCTCTCGTCTGGCTGATCGGATCATGACCGCAGCCACCTGGAAGAACCAGGATGAGTCGAAGGGCATTGCCGGTATCGGTGGCGGCTTGCTGGGTGGTTTATTTGGCGGCGACGACCGGTTTTAGTTTATAATATCAGTGAATACAATTCAGCCTGGCATTGAAAATCGTTGTACTTTTGATCGTGCAACCGGTTTGATTATTTATAACTTCTGATTTTCCGCTTTATGCTTTTTCGTAGAAAACGAAAAGAATACTCCTCGTCGCCACTTTCAAGACTGGCCATCAAACGACTGCTCCGCAACAGTTCCGCACTGGCTTCTATGGGCATCATCGCCGTAGCCACGCTCATTGCCATCCTGGGTTATTTGATTACGCCCGATTCCACCCCTGATGTCAATCAGCAGTATCTGGAACTGGCTACCAGGAAGCCGGGGTTCAAGGCCAACATGCTCAAGCTACGCAATAACGCGCCGCCCAAAGAACACAACCTGTTTTACCGGATGCTCTTTGGCGCTCCTTCCAACTACGAAGAGATCCCTTACTCTTCTTATAAAATCGATGGGGCCTTTCTCACCATTACCGAATATACCGACATCAAAAACGATATCCCCATTCAAAAACAATTTCATCTGGCCGACATCGCTTTTGCCTTGGCAACAGACGCTACCGGTAAAATACAGGTCAGCCGTATTGGGGATCAGATTACATACAAGCTATATGATGGCACCATGCACACCATAGGCCTGAAAGAGCTCAGGCAAAAGGTGATCGATGAGAACCTGACCGTAAGGCGGTTTCCACTTGGCACCGATCGTTATGGCAGGGACATGCTGAGCCAGCTGATGATTGGAACCAGGGTGAGCCTTTCGGTCGGATTCATTGCAATCGCCATTTCATTGCTCATTGGAATCACGTTGGGTGCCATCGCGGGTTACTTTGGAGGTAAGATCGACCAGATGATTGTCTGGCTGATCAATGTGGTTTGGTCGGTACCGACGCTCTTGCTGGTCATCGCCATTACGTTCGTGCTTGGGAAAGGGTTCTGGCAGGTGTTTATCGCGGTGGGGCTTACGATGTGGGTTGAGGTAGCCCGTGTGGTCCGCGGACAGGTATTAAGCATCAGGGAGAAGGAATTCATCGAGGCTGCCAGGGCACTGGGTTATCGAAACCGGCGGATCATTTTCAGGCACATCCTTCCCAATGTGATGGGTCCGGTGATTGTGATTTCGGCTGCCAACTTTGCTTCGGCCATCCTGCTGGAAGCCGGATTGAGTTTTCTGGGTATCGGCGTTCAGCCCCCCACCCCATCGTGGGGCAGCATGATCAAGGAAAACTACGGGTACATTATTTTGGATTATGCCTACCTGGCCATCATGACCGGTGTGGCAATCATGCTGATGGTGCTGGCATTCATGCTGCTGGGCAATGCCTTGCGGGATGCATTGGATGTCAAGACGGTTGCATCTGAGCATTGAGCATTTGCATTCAACGTACTGATAATGCAAAGAGGCTGTATCAAAAGTTTTGAGACAGCCTCCTGCAGAGAATGATCAACGATCACTCCAATACATTAAACAACATGCATTCCGGATTATTTCTTTTGGATATAATCGACGATCCATTCGCCAACCTGGCTGGTGGAGTATGATTTGCCTTCGCCGGCAAGATCGATGGTTACGATGCCCTGTTCGATAGACTGTTCAACGGCTTCACGGATCAACGCACCTTCGTCCATCAGGTTGAAGGCGTATTCAAACATCATGGCAGCCGACAGGATGGTGGCAGCGGGGTTGGCAATGTTTTTACCGGCAGCCTGCGGATACGAACCGTGGATGGGTTCAAACACCGAGGTATACAACCCGATGGAAGCCGAGGGCAACAATCCCATC
>JAUZOX010000549.1 GCA_030706265.1 Bacteroidota bacterium
AACATTAGGAATAGGGGTTACAGCAACCGCCTAAACTTGAACTAAATATGCTTACGCCTAAACTTGGACCAGGACTGGATATAATAGAAAAGAGGGTGGTTCAGGACCTTAAGGCTATTTCTGAAGACGGAAGATTTTGCGTCCCCATACTGAAAAATAGCCGAACCCGGATCACCCTCTGATAAAGGCTTTTTGATACTGGACTATAAGTCCCTCAGGAAGGCATCCTCCCCGATAACTGGCGCTCGACCATCCAGGCCGGATACTCTGAAGCCAGTTTTGAAATCTCGTTGAGCCTCTGCATGTCTTCGTCCGTGAGTTCTACTGCGGTCGAAGCGATGTTATCCTGCAACTGTTCCAGCTTCTTGGCCCCGATGATCACACTGGTGACATGTGGCTGTTTCAGTAACCATGCCAGTGCAACCTGAGCCACGGAGGCCCCGTGTTCCATCCCGATTTCGCCCATCAGGTCGATGATGTCGTATGCCTTCTCTTTGTTTATGTATGGGAAGTCGAAGCTGTCCCTTCTACTGTCTCCTGCGACTTCTTTTTTGCGGGTGTATTTACCCGAGAGGAACCCCCCGGCAAGCGGGCTCCAAGGCATCAGCGACAACCCTTCATTGATGGCCATGGGCACGATCTCGCGTTCGATATCCCTGTTGGCGATGGTATAGTAGTTCTGGAGGGCGCAAAATTTAGTCCACCCCCACTTATCGGCAATGCAGTTGGCCTTCACCACCATCCAGGCAGGGTGGTTGCTTACCCCAAGGTAGCGGACTTTGCCCGATCTGACCACGTCTTCAAGTCCCCGCATCGTCTCTTCCAACGGGGTAAGGGGATCCACGCCATGAATATACAGCAGGTCGATGTGCTCGAGGTTAAGCCGTTGCAGGCTTTCGTCGACCGAATCGGCAATGTGCAGGCGTGAGAGCCCCACCTGGTTGGCGCCCGTTCCCATGCGGATCCTCAACTTGGTGGCGACCACCAGCTGTTGCGGGTTGATGCCAAGCTCTTTGATGGAATTCCCCAGCAGGGACTCGGCAAGGCCTTCGGAGTAGGCATTGGCGGTATCGATAAAGTTGATCCCGGCATCAATTGCTGCCTTCACCAGCTGGTTCACTTCCTGTTGTGGCAGCTGGCCGATGGCTTGCCAATAGCCTTTGCCCCCGAATGTCATGGTGCCAAGGCATAGCTCTGACACCAATACGCCTGTCTTTCCCAATAATTTGTATTTCATGGTTTTTCTGATTTAAGGGTTTATGATAAATTAAAAAACTAACAGATTGATTGGGATGATTGTTTTGAGCCTGATTATATGTTTAGAATCTGATTGATCTGTATTTCTACAGTGTCGATAAACTCTTTATAATCCGCCGGTTGCATTCTGTTAAGATATAAAAGCAACATGCCTGTCACCGTGAATCTTAATTGTTTTGTGAAGATATCGACTTTTTCTTTAGTAATGATGTTTTTGTCGATGCAATATTTCCATTCCTCACTGCAGAGCCGGTCCGGAAATGTGGCGATTAGTTCTGTTGTCGGCTGTTTGCTGCCGATGTTGGAGATTTTTTCTATAAAACACAATTCGAAGATCCCCGGATATTGGGTGAAGTATTGTATATAGGCTTTCGTGATGGCTTTGATTTTCTCAGTCCCCCGGGGTTCCTTTTTGACTTCCTCTTTGACGAACTGTTCGCACTCATCCTGGAAATCCTTTACACACAAAAAGATCAATTCGTTGAGATCCTTGAAATAGTGGTAGAGGGTGGTGTAGGAATATCCTGCCCGTTCGGCGATGCTTCTGACGTTGATGCTCTTCAGCCCTTCCCCTTTCAGCATCTCTTTAGCCGCTTCCAGAAAGTACCCTTTAATCCTTTGTTCCTGTATTTCTTTGTTTTGCATAGTTAACAATGTTTATATAAATAACAATGCAAATATAATAAACAATGTTTAGTATTTCTTGAATTATTTTTGATTCTTTGTGAAAGAGGCAGGATGAAACGAGCATGTATTGAAAACACAAACACCGATGAACCGAGCATTTATGCGAGCTCAATGCGACCCGGTTAATCAAATTATTTTCGGATGAAATCCCCTATGATTGTTTTTAGTCCGGGTTACCGCTGCGCTCAAACCCGAACTAAAAAAAACTTGCCTTGCTCTTGTCCGTCATTGCGGGCCTGACCCGCAATCTCATAACTCTGCAATACTTATAAAAATACGTGATCGCATATTTGGTCCAAGTTACGGCTTGCGCCTAAACTTGAACCAAATATGCTTGCGCCTAAACTTGCTCTATACGAACTATTTATTCAGATTATTTACGTGTAAAACAACCTGTATATCGTATTCACTGATTCTCCGTCTATCCGGTGCCTTAACGGTGCAGGGCATTTGCATTAAAGGCAAAGCTTGTCCGTAACAGAGGCAGTGCATATCCTATGCATATCCGGATGCATGCATCAGATCAACACCGGTTTTCAATGGGATATGTACCGGATATGTACCGGGTTAAGGGCACAGGCAGGGCACCGTTCAGGCCGGGACTTGGCAGGGAAAAGGTACCGGACGGGAGATGGGTTCCACTTTCTTCGGTGTGGATTATCAGCAGGTTTCATTGTGAAATAAATCGATTAAACAGGTTGTATGGAACTTGCCGGATGCAATACTTGGTTCAAGTTTAGGCGATAGCCGTAACTTGGACCAGGTATGAGATTGCGGATCAGGTCCGCAATGACGAACAAGTATT